>NZ_JAMHGA010000036.1 GCF_023660105.1 Desulfovibrio aminophilus
GCCGACATCCTGGACGGCGGCGCGGGCTCCGACACCGCGTCCTACACCGCCTCCACCGAGGGCATCGTGGTGGACCTCGCCGCGAGCACCATCTCCGGCGGCGGCGAGGCCCTGGGCGACGTCATCATCGGCATCGAGAGCGTCTACGCCACGAACCAGTCCGACATCCTCATCGGCAGCGCGGAGAACAACACGCTCTTCGGCTACGCGGGCGACGACCGCATCATCGGCGGCGACGGCAACGACTACCTGTGCGGCGGACTCGGGGCCGACACCCTGGACGGCGGCGCGGGCTCCGACACCGTGTCCTACTCCTCCTCCACCGAGGGCATCACCGTGGATCTGGCCGCCGGCGCCATCTCCGGCGGCGGCGAGGCCCTGGGCGACGTCATCAGCGGCTTCGAACACCTCTACGCCACCAACTTCGCGGACCACGTCCTGGGCTCGGACGTGGCCAACCGCATCTACGGCTACTCCGGGGACGACCACATCGAGGGCCTGGCGGGCAACGACTCGCTCTACGGCCACGCCGGGGACGACACGCTCATCGGCGGCGACGGCAACGACTCGCTCTACGGCGACGTGGGCACGGACAGCCTCCTGGGCGGCGAGGGCAACGACTACCTTCACGGCGGCGCGGGCGGCGACCACCTCGACGGCGGCGGCGGCAGCGACATCGCCGCCTACTCCGGCTCGTCCGGCGGGGTCCACGTGGACCTGGCCGCGCACACCGCCTCGGGCGGCGACGCCGACGGCGACGTGCTCGTCGGCATCGAGCACCTCTACGGCTCGGACCACGCCGACGTGCTCACCGGCGACGACCTGGGCAACACCCTCGCGGGCTACGGCGGCGACGACCACCTCATCGGCGGACAGGGCAACGACTCCCTCGTGGGCGGACTCGGGGCCGACATCCTGGACGGCGGCGACGGCAACGACGTCGCCTCCTACCGCTCGGCCGCGGAGGGCGTGTCCGTGGATCTCTGCCTGGGCCGGGGCCTGGGCGGCGAGGCCGACCACGACCAGCTCATCTCCGTGGAGATCCTCTACGGCTCGAACCACGGGGACACGCTCCTGGGCTCGGCGGCGGCCGACAGCCTCTACGGCTACGCCGGGAACGACTCCCTGGAAGGACGGGAGGGCAACGACTACCTGAGCGCGGACACCGGCGCGGACACCCTCTTCGGCGGCGACGGCCGCGACACGCTCTACGGCGGCGGCGACAACGACACCCTCCACGGCGGCGACGGCAACGACGTGCTCTACGGCCAGACCGGCGACGACCTGCTGCACGGCGACGACGGCAACGACACCCTCTACGGCAACGAGGGCGGCGACATCCTCCACGGCGGGGACGACAACGACACCCTCTACGGCGGGGCGGACAACGACAGCCTCTTCGGCGGCGACGGCAACGACTATCTGCGCGGCGAGGCCGGGGCCGACACCCTCACCGGCGGCGACGGCAACGACTACTTCTCCTACACCTCCCTGGCCGACCGCGGCGACACCATCACCGACTTCAGCCACGCCCACGACACCTTCGTCTTCGCCCGGGCGGCCTTCGGCGGGGCCTCCGGCGCCCTGGCGGCCGGGCAGTTCTACACCTCCTTCGCGGACATGGACGACACCAGCCCGAGCTTCATCTTCGACGGCTCGACCCTGTTCTACGATCCCACCGGCCAGACGAACGGCGGCGGCGACGCCGTGGCCGTGGCCCACGCGACCCTCGCGGACGGCCCCATCGAGCACAACGACATCTTCCTCTCCTGACCCCCCTTTCCCCGCTGGGGAGAACCGCTCCCCGCCCGCGCGGGCAAAAAAAATCTTGTCCTGGGAACAGGGACGGGATAGGCTGCAACATAGTAGATTGTGAACTCCAGGAGGGGGGAGTCCACCATGCCGACAGCCATCGGAACCGTCAGCGTCCTGCACGGACAGGCCCACGCCGAGGGTCCGTCCGGGGCCCGCGACCTGGCCCAGGGAGCGCCCGTCTACCAGGGCGACACCGTGCACACCGGGCCGGGTTCGGCCGTGGAAATCCATTTCTCCGACAAGACCGTGCTGGCCCAGGGCGCGGATTCCACCATCTCCCTGGACGAGTACGCCTACAACCCCGACACCGGCGGCGGCGCCCTGGCCTTCAAGATGGCCCAGGGCACCTTCCGCACCGTCACCGGCCAGATCGCGGACAAGAACCCCGAGGCCTTCCAGCTCAAGAGCCCCCTGGCCACCATCGGCATCCGGGGCACGGAGGTGGGCTCGGTCATCGGCCTGGGCCCGGACGGCGCGCCCGTGGAGCAACACGCCGTGCTCGTCTACGACAACCGGCCGGTGATCATCTTCTCCGGCACGGGCACGGGCTTCCAGCTCCTCACCGGCTCGGGCGAGATGGTCCCGGTGATGATGACCCCGGACGGGGTGGTCCAGGTGGGCGCGCCCGTGCCCGCTCCCCCGGGCCTGGTGAACTACCTGAACCAGTTCAGCCCCCAGGGCATGCAGCAGGGGCCTCCCCAGAACTTCACCCCGCCCCCGCCCCAGGGGCTGCCCGGCCAGGAAGGCCAGGACGGCCAGAACGGCGACCAGAACGGACAAGGCGAGGGCGACGGCGCGCCCGACCCGGCCGGGGAACTGGCCCAGCAGGACCAGGACATCCAGCAGGGCCAGGAAGGCGACCAGGGGCAGCAGCAGGGCGACCAGGGACAAGGCAACCAGACCGGGTCGTTCTTTCCGACGATTCCGCCCCCGCCTCCTCCGCCGGTTCCGCCCGCCCAGGTCGGTGGCAACACCGGAGGCGCGGGCGGCGGCGCGGGCGGCGGCACGGGCGGCGGCTCCTCGGGAGGAGAAGGCGGTCCCAGTCCCTTCACCATCGGCAACGACACCAACGACGATACGCCGTCGTCCAGCGCGCCGACCTCGGGCGGCACCCTGGACCTCTCGGGCCTCGGCGCGGGCGCGGAGGTGGACATCTCCAACGCCTCGGGCCAGTGGTACTGGAAGACCGGCGACGCCGCGCCCACGCCGGTCTCGGGGATCACCAACGTCATCGGCACGAGCTTCAACGACAGCATCATCGGCAGCTCCGAGGCCAACACCATCACCCCGGGCGCGGGCAACGACTCCGTCAGCGCCCTGTGCGGCAACGACACCATCGTCATGGGCTCGTACCTCGCCACCTCGGACACGATCTACGGCGGCGACGGGGTCGACACCCTGACCATGACCGGCAACACGGGCATGGACTCCGGAGTCCTCAACGCCGTGCACGAGGTGGAGCGGATCACGGTCGACGGCCAGGGCTCCTTCACCCTGGCCATGTTCGACGGCAACTTCACCAACCTGGGGTCCACCTTCCTGGACGTGGACGCCTCGGCCACCACCGGCGCGGCCGGAACCAACAACGGCGTTTTCCTGGACGGCAGCGGCCTGTCCATGGGCAACTACGTCAAGCTCACCGGCGGCGCGGGCAACGACACCCTCTACGGCGGCGGCGGGGACGACACCCTCTACGGCGGCGCGGGCGCGGACATCCTGCGGGGCGGCGGGGGCAACGACCTCTTCCTGGGCTCGGTGGGCGACGGCGAACAATACGACGGCGTCGTGGGCGACGACACCCTGGACTTCTCCGGCCTTTCCGTCTCGGGCCTGTCCGTGAACGTGGGCAGCGGCTCGGTCTCCTTCACCAGCGGCACGCCCCAGACCCAGACCTTCAGCAACATCGACACCCTGACCGGCTCCTCCGGGACCGACACCATGGACGCCACCACGGCCTCCGTGGGCATGGCCCTGAACGGCGGCGGCGGAAACGACATCTTCATCGCCGGAGCCCTGGCCGACATGACCTACGACGGCGGCGCGGGCGTGAACGTCCTGAACTACTCCGGCCTGGGCCAGGGCCTGCACCTCGTCTTCACGGGCAACAACGCGGGCACGGCGGACAAGACCACCTACACGGACAGCTTCTCCAACGTGCAGCAGTTCCTGGGCACAAACCAGAACGACACCATCGACGTGGGCTCCTCGCTGACCGTCGGCCCCACGGTGAACGGCGGCGCGGGCGACGACCAGGTGACGGCATACCGCGAGAACGCCACCACGGTCCTGGCCAACATGACCTACATGGACGCCCTCTGCATCGAGGGCGAGACCAACGGCGCGGCCAACGTGAGCCTGGGTCGATACTTCGGCGGGGCGGCCGGTTCGCGGGTGCTCGTGACCTTCAATTCCGACATGGTCAGCTCCATGACCCTGGCCGTGGCCGCGGGGGCCGTCTGGGCCCTTGAGGTCGAGGGCGCCATGGGCGACGACTCCATCGTCGGCGCCGACGGCAACGACTCCATCCTCGGGGGCGAGGGCGACGACACCCTCTCCGGCAACGCCGGGGCCGACACCCTCTACGGCGGCCTGGGAACGGACAAGCTCTACGGCGGCGACGGCGACGACTCCCTGCTCTACTCCCTGGGCAACGACACCCTGGACGGCGGCGCGGGCACGGATACGATGAGCTACGTGGACTTCGCCGGAACCGTGAACCTGGCCCTGACCTCGGCCACGGGCGGCGTGGCCGCGCTCGACCTCGGCGCGGTCTACACCCAGCAGGTCTCCAACACCGAGTACTTCATCGGCGGCAGCGGCGAGGACGCGGCGACGGGTTCGGCCTCGGTGCTGAACTCGATGATCGCCGCGGACAAGCTCCAGCACTTCGAGGTGATCACCATCACGGGCACGGGCGCGGCCGGCCTGACCATCCCCTCGACCTTCACCCCCGACAGCACGGTGAAGGTCGTCGCCGGGGGCGGGATCACCAGCCTGAACCTGGACGCCTCGGCCGCGGGCTTCAACGTCTGGGCCACGGGCTCGAGCGGCGCGGATACGCTCTGGACCGGCTCGGGCGCGGACAAGCTCATGGGCCTGCTGGGCAACGACTCCCTGAACGGCGGCGCGGGCGACGACACCCTGGAGGGCGGCCCCGGCGGCGACACGCTCCAGGGCGGCGCGGGCGCGGACAGCCTGGACGGCGGGACGAACAATCCCATCAACGCCGAGCTGGACATCGCGGTCTACTCCGACAGCTCCACGGCCCTGAACGTCACGGTGGACGGCACGACCTTCACGGTCGCGGCCTCGGGCGAGACCGACACGCTCACGGACATCGAGGGCCTGGTGGGCTCCAACTGGAACGACACCGTCAGCACGGACACCATGTACGGCGGGATGTTCTACTTCGAGGGCGGCGCGGGCGACGACCAGTTCAACGGCGTGCCCCACACTCCCAACACCATGGCGGGCTGGGATATCATGAGCTGGCGCAACCTGGACGCGGGCGGCGGCGTGGAAGTGCTCGTGAGCGACGGCTGCGCGTACATCTACCTCGGCGCGGCGGGCTCGGGCAGCCCCACCGGCGAACAGGACGGCTTCGACGGCAACGTGGACGAGTTCTGGGGCGGCGCGGGCGCGGACTGGTTCCGGGCCGCTTCCGGATGGGAATCCACCTTCGTGGGCAACGGAGGGAACGACACCTTCGACGGCTTCGCCATCGACGGAAACCATACCGCCGTGTCCTACCTCACCTCGCCCTGCGGCGTGAACGTGAGCCTGGACACGGACCCGGACCCGGGCGTCTACGCCGGAACGGCGACCGACGGATGGGGCGGCACGGACACCCTGAACGACATCCACGAGGTCATGGGCTCGCTGCACAACGACACCCTCACCGGCGGGGACGGCAACGACTGGATCCAGGGCCTGAAGGGCAACGATTCCCTCACCGGCGGGGCCCACGACCCCATGACCGGCGGGGACTGGGTCTCCTACACCGAGGACCCCAACGGCGTGACGGTGAACCTGGCCGCGGGCACGGCGACCGACGGCTGGGGCTGCACGGACACCCTCTTCCAGTTCGAGAACATCGAGGGCTCGGACCACAACGACTCCCTCACCGGCGACGCGAACGACAACGTGCTCATGGGCAACGCCGGAGACGACACCCTCTCCGGCGGCGGCGGCAGCGATACCGCCATGTATCAGGACGCGCCCGGGAACGGGGGTCAGGGCGTCCAGGTGGACCTGTCCGCGGGCCTGGCCACGGTCTACGGGGGAGCCGGAGACAGTCACGACACGCTCGTCAGCATCGAAAACGCCTACGGCTCGCGCTATGACGACACGCTCTCCGGCGACGGACAGGGCAACAAACTGGCGGGCGATCTCGGAAGCGACATGCTTCTGGGCAGAAGCGGCGACGACACCCTCCTGGGCGGCGACGGCGACGACACCCTCCTGGGCGGCGACGGCGCGGACACCCTCCTGGGCGGCGCGGGCGCGGACCACCTGGACGCGGGCGCCGCGGACGGCGCATCGGATCTCTTCGTGTACCAGTCCACCTCGGAGCTCGGGGACTCGGGTTCGAACTTCACCCCGGGCTCGGACAAGGTCGGCTTCCTCTCCGGCGACTTCAGCGGAGACTTCGGTTTCAACTCCGGAGCGAACACGGCGGCCTACACCTACACCTGGGCCGACTATTCCAGCGCCACGGGAGCGGCGGCGGGCAAGGAGACCCACGCCTGCATCGCCATCAGCAACGACGGCCAGTCCCTGCTCTACGACGCCGACGGTCCGGGCGCGGGCGGCTCGGACATCGGCGACAACGTCACCGTGATTTCCGGCCTCGCCGGAATCCAGACCACGGACGTGGTCATGGTGGACGCCGCGAATTCCATCATCCCGCCCTGATCCCGACCCGAACGGAACGAGAAAGGGGAGGCCCGCGCCTCCCCTTTTTTTCGGGCCTACGCGCCCGTGCCCTTCACGTCCTTGTCCCCGGGTCCGGGCTTGGTTTCGATCCTCACGGTTCAACCCTCCTTGACCTTCGCGGCCGCGTCGGCCAGGGCCTGCCCGGCCTTCTTCCGGAGCTTGTTCTTCCAGGCCCAGGCGGCCGTGAATCCGGCCAGGGCGGACACGACGGCGACGATGATGCTGGTCAGCATGATTCCCTCCCCTACTTGCTCTTGAAGTAGTTGGCCGCCTGGAAAATCCGCACGGCCTTGTTGTTGTGCGTGGTGAGCTTGAGCCGCGTGCCGGCGCCCGCCGCGGCGCTCATGTCCAGTTCCCCGCGCACGAGGATGCGCGTGGCGTCGTAGGCGCTGTCCAGCACGAGCGGCGCCTGGACGTAGGCCCCGGCCCCGCGCTTCATCCAGGCCTTCACGTCCGTGTCCAGGGTGATGGAGTCCACGGCCTGCATGACGAAGACCGCCCGGCCGATGTCCGGGTCCAGGGCCTCGAAGGCGTCGAACTCGGCCGCGCCGTCGGCCGCCGTGCGGTCCACGGTGAACGAGAGCGCGGACAGGCGCGGGCTGCCGGAAGTCGAGGTCTTGAGCATCGCGCCCGCGACCTGGACGGAGGAGGTGACGCCGGGCCGGAAGCCGAGCTGCTCCCCGGTCGAGTCGTGCCACTGCGCCTGGGCGAGGTTGGCGAGGTGGTTCGTGGACGGTGTCTCCTCATACATCTGCATTTCATTCAGCCAGATATAATTGCCGGACTCCACCCCACCGGCCGTGATGTGCAGCCGGTAAATCAGGTAGCTCCCCCGGTTGGCCTCGGGGACGACGTACTCCTTCCATCCGGCCGCGCTCCAGGTCTGGCCGGACTGCGTGTCGAGCGTGGTCCAGGTCGCGCCGTCGTTGCTGCCCTGGAGCTGCCACGCATGCGGGCTGTAGGCCACGTTGCCGCTCATGTACAGCCGATACTTCCAGGCGCGCTTGGCGGCCGGAAGCTGATACTGGACCCATTGGGGCATCGTGGAGACGGTCGTACCGACCCAGGACGTATTGATGTCCCCATCGAACACCAAAGCGCCGGAGCCGATGTAGCTCGGGTGCGTGTGTGACGCGGACCCCGTGCCCCCGGTCAAAATGTTCGTGGTGGTCTGGACATGCGAGCCGGGCAGCACGTCCCAGCGGTTCGCGGCCACGGACATGGCGTACAGGAGCGCTGCCTGGAGCGTGTTCACGGGCGAGGCCGTCCAGGAGCCGCCGTTGCGGTATTTCCAGGTCGCACCGGCCAAGCAGGCCACGGCGGTCCACTTGGTCGTGGGGTCGTAGCGATTCCAGATGGTCCCGCCGTCGAAGCTCACCGCGCAGTGGAGCCTGCTGTTCGCGGGCACGGTCGCGGTCGCCAGGGCGGCCTTGAGCGCGGTCACGTTCACGACGTTCACGGCCGGGAGCTGGAAGATGTAGTAAGCGTCGGCCGCACTCACGGTGGAAAGCTCCACGCCGCCGTTGACAATGCTGGCGCCGCCCGTGGCCCCGGCGACATCCGCGTCCACGGCCACGCCGGCCCCGCCCTTGAGGGACTCGATGTAGCCGGTGTCCTTGGTCTGGAAGCCCATGACCGTGAGCGCCGCCTGGGAGGCGTCGGTCAGCGGGTCGAGCCAGCCGTCGCCGAGCATCTCCCGGTCCGCCACGGCCGCGTGCACGGCCAGGCGCATGGCCGTGACCACGCCCTGGGCCTCCACGGCCGCGAGGTCGGACTTCCGGGCGATGGTCGCGGGGTCCAGGGACGCGGACAGGGCCTGGGCCTGATCCCGCGCGGTTTCCGCTCCGGTGCGCGCGGCCCGGGAGGCGGCAGCGGCGGTTTCGGCCTGGGCCGAGGATTGCGCGGCCTGGGCCGCGTAGCCCTGGGCCAGGGCGATGTCCCCGGCCTCCGGGCCGGGCTCCAGGCGCGTCCCGTCCGCGCCCCAGACCAGGGCCCGGCCCGGGGCCGGATCGCCCAGGGAGAGCCCGCGCGCGGCGGCCGAGACCTTGACCAGCGGGGCCCGGGCGATCTTCTCGTCCAGGGCCTGGCAGATCATGGTCAGCTGGTCCAGGGCCGCCTCGTGGCTCTCGGCCGGGAAGGCGTCGTTCTCCTGATAGTCCACCTCCTGCACCAGGCGCGGCGCGCGCGTGAGGCTGAGCACCTCGCCCGCCGCCGGGGCCGTGGTCAGACGACAGACGCCGCCCTGGGCCAGGCCCGCGCCGGTGATCGCGTAGTCCGTGCCCAGGGACAGGGTCCGTTCGGTCCCGCCCACGGCCCGCAGAACGACGGACACGTCGGCCGGGGCCAGGAAGCGGAACGGCAGCGGGAACTCCCGCGTCTCGCCGTTGCCCGCGTAGCGGGTCGAGGAAATGGTCGATGCGATGGTCATGGTTCCGCTCCTAGAAGAAAGAGTTGTCCCAGAGCCGCGCGCCCCGGGAAAGCAGCGACTGGGACCGCTCGCGGCCGGAACGCAGCAGGTCCCTGGCCCGATCCTCGGTCCGGTTGCGCACGTCCGCCTCCTCCTCGCCGTCCTGGGCCGCCTCGGCCTGGAGCGCCAGGAGCGGCGAGCCGGACAGGGCCAGGCCCGAGGCCCCGATGAGGGTCATGCGCCTGGCCTTGTTCCGCCGCGCCCGGCGCGACACGGCCGCCGCCGCGTCGAGGCCCTGCTCCCGGGCCCGGGCCGCCTCGCCGCGGGCGTTGATCTCCGCGGCCTCGGCCTGGTCGCGGAACTGGTCCTCGGCCTCCTTCTTGCGGGCGAAATCCAGGCCCTGGCGGATCACGCCCAGGCCGCCCTGGTTCTTCATCGCATCTCCTCCCACGGTGAACCTCCTTCTGGTTGTTGTGGTCATTCGTATTGCGCCAGCTCGGGAACGAGCATCAAAATCGTCATGGGCAGCGGCCGGTCGGCCTCCACCCGCACGCAGCCGTCCAGGTCCGAGCCCTGGGGAAACTTCACGGTCTTGTCCCCGCTGCAGAGCGCCGGGGCCCGGCCCATGCCGTCCCCGGCCCGGCGGAAGTGCAGGGTCTCCATGCGGCCGCCCGGCGCGCCGAGCCTGCCGCCCAGGGTGCGGTGGAAGCGCACCGAGACCTGCACGATGCGCTTGCGCCGGGTCTGGGAGGCGCCGGTCGCGCCCCCGCCCTCCAGGCGCATGGTGGTCAGGGCCGAGGTGAACGGCAGGCCGACCTGGACCACCCGCGCGGGCCGGTCCAGGCGAAGCGTGCCGTCCGCGCCCACGACGCGCGGCGGCTGCACCGCGCCGTCGGCCAGGACCTCCACGGTCTCCCCGGCCAGATGCTCCAGCCCGCCCAGGACCTCGGCGGGCTCGCCGCGCCAGGTCAGGCCGCAGTCCACGAAAAAGGCCTCCGCGGGGTCGTCCCCGGCAAGCCCGGCGTCGAGCGTCTCCACGAAGCGCCGCGTGCGGCCGCCCACCTCGCGCCGCACCACGGCCCAGAGCCGCTCGCGCCCGGCCGCCGGGTCCGGGATGGCCGCCAGGGACTCGAAGGCCCCGGCCGTGACCTGGCGGCCCCAGGCGAACACGTCCTGGCCCGGCTCGTAGGTCAGGGACAGGAGCACGCCGTCGGCCCGCAGGCAGAAGAGCACCGGGTCCGGGTCGCGCACGAAGGCCAGGGCCGTGATCCCGCCCTCGGTGATGTGCTCGGAGAGCAGCGTCAGGTCCCGCGAACTGAGTCCGTCGGCCTCGAAGCTGTAGGACAGCTCCCGCAGCTTGCGGCCCGAGCGCTGAACGAAGAGCGTGCCCGGGCCCACGGACTCCGGCCGGACCCGCGCCGAGCCCGAGGCCCCCTCCTGGGAGGCCTTGATGTTCAGCGGCGAGACCGCCCCGCCGTCGGCCCCGTTCACGGTCCACTCCCCGCCCGCCGTGCCGACCCAGAGCCGGACCTTGGGCGCCAGGAACTCGATGGCGTTGGCCTGGGCCGCCGAGAGCGTGACCTCGATGCCGTCGTCGTCCTGCGGGCCCTGGCCCACGGGCGCGTCGATGCGCTCGCCGGGCGCGAACTCCTCCCAGAACTCCGCGCGCAGGGCCCCGGCCGCGTCGCGCACGGCCTCGATCTGGTCCGCGCCGGGCGCGGCCAGGGTCATGGTCACGGTCAGGTCGGAGGTGGCCGCCAGCCGGGTGAGCGCGCCCTTGTAGCGGTAGTAGCGGGTCTCCTTGCCCGCGGCGTCCCGGGCCTTGAGCGCCGAGCCGCCCTGGAACGAGGCGTTCCCGGCGTAGAGCGTGAAGCGGTTTCCGGCCCGGCCGTCGGCCGCGCCCTCCGTGCCCTCGGCCAGCTCCACGTCGCGCCAGCCCTCCAGGGGCACCTCGCGCGTGGCCCGGCGCAGGTCGTAGAAGTCCCCGCTGCGCGAGAACCAGAGCGTGTTCGGGGCCTTGGGCGTGGCCGCCAGCACGAGCCGCTGCTCGAAGAAGCAGACCGCCGTGGGCCAGTCGCCCGCGCCCCAGGACTCCGGCCGCCCCTGGAACACCGCCTCGGCCAGGGTCCAGGCCGCGTGGCCCGAGCGCGTCAGGGTGCGCGGCGCGTGGTCCGGGTGGACCAGGAACAGGGTGTCGTTGGACTGGGTCCAGCGCAGCCGGGCGAAGTCCTTCTGGAGGTACGGCGTCTCCATGACGAAGACCGCGCCGTCCGCGCCCAGGACCAGGCCGCCGTCGCGGAAGACCCGCATGCGCCCGGTTCCGGCCGCGTCCTCGAAGAACTCCAGGACATAGGCCTGCTCGGCGTTGAACTCGAAGGCCAGCAGCAGCGAGGGCTTGTCCGGGTTCCCGGCCTCGGCCGCCAGCCGCAGCCCGCCGCGCCGGGAGACCCCGCCGTGCGGATGCACGATGAAGTTCACCAGTTCGCGGCAGCCGTTGTAGTAGCGCGAGAGGTCCACCCGGCCCTCCAGCCGGGGCGACAGCTCGCCGGATGTGAAATTCGTCAGGGTCACGGTTCTCGGGCTCATCTCCGCCTCCTTTCCCGCGAACCCTAGCCCCGGTTTTCCGCCCCCGCGAAGATCAGCAGCACATTTGCAGCTCTTTGCAGCGAATTCGCATCTTGACCGGCTTCGCCGGTTTTCAGAAAAACGCCGAAATGGGCGCGTCTTGGCCTTTCCATGGACCTCCGAAGGGGGCCTTCGGCCCGTTTCGGAAAGGCGGAGAGGCGGGAGCCTCTTGGCCTTTCCATAAGCCCCCGAAGGGGGCGGCGAAGCCGGCGGTTGACGGGGTGGAGCTTATCGGAAATCATGCGGGCGACCGGAAACCCGCACAGGATGGGCACTCATGCTGGACACGTTGCGCACCAAAGGGTTCGAACTCAAGTTCCTCTCCCACGCGGCCGCCATTCTGGCCACGGACTTCCCCCAGGCCCTGGCCGACCTGGAACAGGCCCTGGCGGGCTTTCAGATTCCGATCACGGAGATCATCGGCGGGGGCGGCGGCGAAGCCGGGGGCACACAGCGGTTGCGGCGCTCACTGGCGGACCTGGGCTGGAAAAAGACGAACTTCGAAATCCGCAAGACGATCAACGGCGAGGAACGGGAAAGCCGCTCCCACGAAGTGGATCACGTCAAGGGCTTCGAGGTGGACGGCAAAACGTGCAATGTGGCCCTGGAAATCGAATGGAACAACAAGGATCCCTTCTTCGACCGGGATCTGGAGAACTTCAAGCGCCTTCACGCCGAGGGGGCCATCTCCCTGGGCGTGATCGTCACGCGCGGCGGCACGCTGCAAGACGGCATGCTGGAATCCGTCAAACGGTTCGCTTTGGGGAAAATTGTCGGCGGGTACGCCGATCTGGCCCCGTTCGGAATCTCGCCCACGAACCGTCAGCGGGATGCCGTGGAACGCTGCGCGGCCCGAGGGGAAAAGCCTTTCGCGGAGTGCTGGGCCGAGCACTTCGTGAGCGACAAGTTCGGGGCCGCCACCACCCACTGGCGCAAGCTGCTCGACCGCGTGGATCGGGGCGTGGGCAACCCATGCCCCCTGCTGCTCATCGGCCTTCCGGCCGGAATCGTGACCTTCTGATCGGCGCTACCGGCCGACCGCTCCGGCGCGGGAATGGTTGGCGTAGGTTTCCCAGGTCGGCGCGTAGTCCTCGTCGGCCTGATTGCCCCAGCACGCCCACCCCGGCCGCAGGCCCCGGGCGAAAAGCTCCAGGTAGGGACCGGGCGAACAGGCCTCGATGAGCGGGTACTGCTCGTCGGGCTTGCGGCTGTGCTCCCGCTTGCGCGTGGCCAGGAAGTTCACCTGGGTCCGGCCCGGCTGCAAGGTGCGGGCGTTCCTGCCCTTGATCCCGAAAAGGATGAGTTCGGTCACGTTGCGGAAATAGAACCCCACTCCCCGGCCATCCGAACCGCCATCCTTGCGGACCTTGTGCCAGACCAGATTGGACTTGTAGGTGAAGCCCCAGGCGCTCATCACGGCCAGCCCTTCCGGCAGCAGGGCGTTGGGCACCCAAAGATAGAGATGGGCCGTGTCCCTGGTCAGGTCCGCGACCGGCAGTTCCATGATCCGGTCCAGGGAAAGCGTGCCGTAGCGCGACAGCCTGCGGTGTTCGGGGGCCATCTTTCCGGTGCGGTTCTGGAACTGCCACGGCGGATCCGCGAGAATCGTGGCGTATTTCCCGCCGTCCGCGAAAGAAAGCAAATCGTCGCGAATATCCATCGCCCGCCTCGTATTAGGGGTTCGTCGCATCCGGGGCGGCGCGCCGTCCGCCGAAACAACCGTCCGCCGCCGCGCCGCGCGGCCGCTTGGGCGCGATGTCGATGCGCTGGAGCACGGCCCGGAAATCGAGCCCGTTTTCGGCCATCTCGCCCATGAGCGCGGCGACCACGGCCCAGTGCGAGGGGATCTCCCCGCTCCTGGAATAGTTGGACAGCGAGCAGGGGTTCACCTTGACCAGCGCGGCGAACTCCCTGGTCGAGAGACCGGCCTTGCCCAACTGCCGTCTGAACTCGTCATAGCGCATGTTCGCCGTGTGCCATGTCCCGGCCTGGGCGTCAATATTTTTTATTTGTTATATTCATATTTTTATTTGGATCATACATAAAAATAATGAGACTTCCAACGTTCCGGCCGTCCGCCTTTCGGGGGGCCTTCGGCCCGTTTCGGAAAGGCGGAGAAGTGGGAGCCTCTTTGGCCGTTCTGAAACGCCCCGAAGGAAGGCGGCTCCGCGCGAGGCGGGGGCGTCCACTCGTGTATTTTCTCGCCCAGGCATGGGCCGTGGGGGCTGCGCGCCCCCACACCCCGCGCCGGGACTGCGTCCTGGACCCGATAGAGGCGCGGGGTTTCCGGGCGGACGCCCGAAAGAGCCGCGCCGCGGAGGTCCGGCGGAGAGGCGGGAGCCTCTTGGCCTTTCCATAAGCCCCCGAAGGGGGCTTTCATAATGGGGGCGGGTTGGGCTAGGGTGGGGTCCATGATGGTCAGGCTATTGGCCGCCGTGCTGGTGGCGGCGGCGCTTTTCTGCGGGTGGTCCTGCTCCGGCGGGCGGGACAAGCCCATGACCCCGGAGGCGTTGCGCGAGCGCGCCGACAAGGGCGACGCCCAGGCCCAGGCCGCCCTGGGCGTGCTCTACGCCGCGGGCCGGGGCCTGCCCCGGGACGACGCCGAGGCCGCGCGCTGGACCCGGCTGGCCGCGGATCAGGGCCTGGCCGAGGCCGAGTACCGCCTGGGCATGATGTACGCCGAGGGCCGGGGGGTTCCGGCCGACGAGCCGTGGGAGACCGTGCGCCTGCTGCATGCGGCGGCGGCCCAGGGCCATGCCGGGGCCGAGCTGGAGCTGGGCCGGATGTACCGCGAGGGCCGGGGCACGGACCGCGACCCGGCCGAGGCCGCGACCTGGCTCAAGCGCGCGGCCGTGCAGGGCGAGGTCGAGGCCCAGGTGCTCCTGGGCGGCATGTATCTCGAAGGCGAGGGCGTCGGCCGCGACCTGGCCGAGGCCAACCGCTGGTTCGGGGCCGCGGCCGAGCGCGGGGACGCCCGGGCCATGTACCAGCTCGGCCGCCTCTTCGCCGGGGGCCGCCTGGGGCGCGAGGACCCGGCCCAGGGCTACATGTGGTTCGTGCTGGCCGAGGAGCGCGGGCAGGACGAGGCCCGGCTGGCGAAAGAACAGATGGATCGCGACCTGGACGAGGCCACGCGGCGCGAGGCGCTCGATCTGGCCGAACGCTGGCGCGCGGCGGCCCCTGGCCGGCGGGTGAGATAGGCGGGCGGGAAAGAACGGAACGCGCGGCGCATGCCGTCACTCGGCGAGGCGGCGGGTTTCATGAGGCGGCGCGGCCGAACGGCCCGTCAGGCGGGCTTGGAGCCGGTCCACTTGGCCAGGGGCGCGGCCTCGTCGGTGAGCATCACCGGGATCTCGTCCTTGATCGGGTAGACCAGGGCGCAGGCCTCGCAGAGCAGGCCGTCGGAGGCCGGAAGCAGAACGAGCTTGCCCTTGCAGACCGGGCAGGCCAGAATGTCCAGAAGGTCCTTGTGCAGCGTCATGGGAGTCACCTCCCGGAAAGAATAGCCGCAAGCCCGGCCGGACGCAAGCCGGACGGGCCAGGAGCAGCCATGAGACACCGCATCGCCGCCGTTCTCGCCGTGATCGCCGTCCTCTGCCTGTCCGCCGCCGCCCTGGCCGGGTCGGGCCGCGGCAAGGGCCAGACCATCTACGTGCCGCTCTATTCGCACGTCTACCAGGGCCTGCGCGACCGGCCCTTCGACCTCTCGGCCACGCTGAGCGTGCGCAACACCGACGCCGAGCACCCCATCACCCTGGTCTTCGTGGACTACTACGACACGGCGGGCAAGCCCGTGCGCCGCTACCTGGAAAAGGCCGAGAACCTGCCGCCGCTGGCCACCCGCGAGTTCCTGGTCAGCGAGAAGGACACGGCCGGGGGCTCGGGGGCCAAGTTCCTGGTGCGCTGGACCTCGGACCGGCCCGTGCCGCCGCCGGTGGTCGAGGCGGTCATGATCGGCACGGCCAACTCCCAGGGCATCTCCTTCCTCTCCACCGGCCGGGTCATCTCCGAGGAGTAGCCTCCAGCCGGGCGTTCCACGGCGGCGTCGGCCGCCGAACCCCACCCGGTGGACATCCGCTCCGGGCCCGGCGGCGCATGCCCGCCGCGCGCGCCTCGTAGGGGGTTTTAGAACCTGACGCTCGGCGCTTGTCTTTCGCCGTTCCGGCGGGCACAGTGGGACATGGAGGAGAAGATTCCCATGGCCAAGGCAGGCGGTTCGGACGCGACCCAGGTGGAGTTCCTGAAGCTCCTGGTCCAGGGCAACGGCTCGGACCTGTCCCTGTTCCGGGCCTTCTTCGACGCCCACGCCGCGCCCATGGCCCTCATCGACCCCGAGAGCGGGGCCGTGGTCGGGGCCAACCGCGCGGCCCACGCGTTCTACGGCCTCAGCGAGGAGCAGGCCCGGGGCCTCTCGGTCTGGGACATCAGCAGCACGCCCCTGGAGGAGTTGCGCAAGACCCTGCGCCGCCTCATGACCGACAGCGGCGGCCGCGTGGAGGCCCTGCACAACACGGTGGCGGGGGGCTCGCGCTGCGTGGAGATCCTGGCCAGCCCCGTGCAGCTCAAGGGCCGCGGACTCCTGCTCTGCGTGATCCACGACGTCACCGAGTCCCGCCGCGCCGAGGCCGAGGCCGACAAGCAGCGCGCCCTGCGCCGGACCATGATCGACTCCGTGCGCGACGCCATCGCCCTCAAGGACGCCGAATCGGTCTACCTGGCCGTGAACCGCTCCTTCCTGGAGATGGTCGGCCGCCCGGAGGCCGACATCCTGGGCCGCGACGACTCGGCCCTCTTCCCCCCGCACCAGGCCGAGGTCATGAAGCTCGACGACGGCCGCGTGCTGCTCACCGGCGAGAGCATGACCCGCGACGCCCGCCTGGACACCCCCCACGGCACCATCTGGACCTGCACGGTCAGGTCCCCGGCCCGGGACGACCAGGGCCGCGTCATCGGCATCGTCATGGCCGTGCGCGACATCACCCGCCGCAAGCAGGCCGAGGAGGCCCTGCGCAAGAGCGAGGAGGAGTTCCGGGCCATCGCGGACTACGGCCACGACTGGGAATCCTGGCTCTCGCCCAAGGGCGCCCTGCTCTGGGTCAACCCGGCCGTGGAGCGCCACACCGGCTTCTCCGTGCTCGAATGCCTGGCCATGCCCGACTATCCTCAATTCCTCGTGGACCCCGAGGACCGCGAGGAACTGGCCGAGGAGCTGCGCCGCGCCCGCGAGGAGCGCACCAGCGCGGGCGACCGCGTGTTCCGCGTGCGCCGCAAGGACGGCCGCCGCCGCTACATGGCCGCCTCCTGGCAGCCCATCGAGAGCGTCTCCGGCCAGTACGCCGGGCTGCGCCTCTCCATCCACGACTTCACCAAACGCCGCCAAGCCGACCTGCTGCGCGAGGACATCGAGCGCATCGTGCGCCACGACATCAAGAGCCCCCTCTCCTCCCTGCTCATGACCCCCACGGTCCTGCGCCAGGAAGGCCCGGTCAACGACAGCCAGGAGATCATCCTCAAGGAGATGGAGCGCTCGGCCCAGCGCCTCCTGACCATGATCGAGCGATCCCTGGACCTCTACAAGATGGAGACCGGCGTCTACCAGTTCGCGCCCGAGACCCTCGACCTCGCGGCCCTGGCCTGCGAGGCCCTGGAGGACGCCCGCCTGGCGGCCCGGCCCTCCTGCCGCTGGACCCTGCTCGTGGACGGCCTGCCCGACGACGGCCGGGTCTTCAACGTCCGGGGCGAGGAACGCCTCCTGCGCACCCTGCTCGACAACCTGGCCTGCAACGCCTTCGAGGCCTCGCCCGAAGGCGCGGCCGTGGTGGCCTCCCTCTCCCGCCGCGCCGGCTCCGCGGTCCTGGAGATCGCCAACCAGGGCGAAATTCCCAAGGAAATCCGCGAGCGCCTCTTCGAAAAGTACGCCACCGCCGGAAAACGCCACGGCACCGGCCTCGGCACGTATTCCGCCCGGCTCGTGGCCCAGGCCCACGGCGGGACCATCGAGGCCGACTCCTCCAAGCCCGGCCGCACCACCATCCGCGTCACCCTCCCGGACCAGCCCGAACCAACGGCCTCGGCATAGGACGAAACCCCTCCCCCGTCGTTCCGGAATCCCCCGAAGAGGGAAGCCGGGGGCTGCGCGCCCCCTGGCCCCGCGCCAGGACTGCGTCCTGGACCCGGCAGTGGCGCGGCTTTTCCGGGCGGACGCCCGAAAAACCCGCGCCACGGGGATCACGTGCGAACAAATGAATGGGGTTCAGCCAGGCAGTCGAAAGGCGGGCGTCAAGGCGGGAGAAAGTTCAGCGCAGATATTCACAATTCCCCCCCCCGAATCAGCCCGTTGCGCCTTCGCTTTCCCGCTCCGCCCGAGCCAAGGGGCGGATATCCTCCGCCAGACGCTCGAAGAGCCCCTCGTCCTCGGCGACTTCCAGATCGTACTGCGTCTGGAGGTTCATCCAGAACGCCGTGCTGACTCCGAAGAACCGGGCCAGACGGGCCGCGGTGTCCAGGGTGATGCCGCGTCTGCCGTGCACCAGGTCATGCACCCGCTGGTTCGGGATGCGCAACTCGATGGCCAGGGCGCTCTGCGAGAGCCCGAGCGGCTTCATGAACTCTTCCAGCAGGATTTCCCCCGGATGCACCGGGGCCATGATCTTCTTGCCCATACTGGACGCTCCTCAGTGGTAGTCCACTATTTCGACCTCGTGGGCCCCGCCGTCCCTCCAGACGAAGCAGACGCGCCAGCGGTCGTTGAGCCTGATGCTGTACTGACCCGCCCGATCCCCTTTCAAGGGCTCCAGCCGGTTGCCCGGCGGGTTGCGCAAATCGTCGAGGCTGTCCGCCGCCTGAAGCATCTGGAGCTTGCGATAGGCCACCCTCAGGATGTCCGCCGGAAGCCGCCGGACCTGTTCACGGCGAAACAGCGCCTCCGTATCCTTGCACCTGAAGGATGTTATCATGAGCGATATATATTTATGAAAAGACTACACGTCAACCGTGATAGCCCGGATGCCGAAGCCACGGGGCCGGGCGAAACGACGAAAGCCTCTTGGCTGTTCCATAAGCCCCCGAAGGGGGGCCTTCGGCCCCTTTCAGAAAGGCGGAGAGGCGGGAGTCTCTTTGGCCTTTCTATAAACCGCCGAAGGCGGTTGACGGGGGAAGGAGAAGGGGAATAGAGAGCGCGGCATGAGTACTGTGTTGCTGCGCACGACGGTGCTGCTGGCCCTGTCCAACGTGTTCATGACCGTGGCCTGGTACGCGCACCTGAAGAACCTGGCCCAGCGGCCCTGGTGGGTGGCGGCGCTGCTCAGCTGGGGCGTGGCCCTGTTCGAATACCTGATCCAGGTTCCGGCCAACCGCATCGGCTACACCGAACTCACCCTGCCCCAGCTCAAGATCCTCCAGGAAGTCATCAGCCTGTCCGTGTTCGCGCCCTTCGCCCTGTTCTACATGGGCCAGCCCCTCAAGCTCGACTACCTCTGGGCCTGCCTCTGCCTCCTGGGCGCGGTCTACTTCATCTTCCGCTCCTAGCGGCTTCGCCGCGTTCTAGAAAGACGGAGAGACGAAAGCCTCTTGGCTGTTCCATAAGCCCCCGAAGGGGGGCCTTCGGCCCGTTTCAGAAAGGCCCGGCTTCGCCGGTCTATGGAAAGGCGGAGATGGGAGCCTCTTGGCGTTTCCGTGCCCCCCCGAAGGGGGCCGTTGCGGAAAGGCGAAGAGGGGTTTCCCTTTCAAAATGCGAAAGGCGGGGACATTCCCCGCCTTTGTTTTTTTCGAAACCGGAAGCCGCTTTTCTAGAACCCGCCCAGGCCGGACCTCTCGGGATTTCCGTGAACCGGCGAAGCCGGGCCGGGATAGAGGTGCTTGAACCCCTCGTCCACCTGGCGCACGAAGGCCGGGTCGCGGCGGCTGGGGTCGAAGTAGCGCGGGTCGCGGATCATCTCGCGCAGCCGGTCGAGGTTCAGGCCGTCGGCCTCGCGCGCGCCGGAGTCGCGCATGCGGCCCTCCAGGAGCAGCGGAGCCACGCGGGCCAGGGCCTCGGCCACCACGGCGCTGTCGCCCGCGCCCGTGGATTCGAGGATCTCCAACAGTTCCTCGCCGCCCAGGCTCATGGCGGCCCGGCGGGCGCTCTCCAGCACGCGGGAGGCCTCGGGGCCGTGGTTCTTGCGCAGGCGGCCCAGCTCGGCCTCGCGGGCCTTGCGGGTCTTGTCGCGCGAGGCGCGCACGGCCGCCACGTTCATGGGCACGAACCACTCGTAGAGCCCGCGCACCTGGTCCTGCGTCAGGGCCAGCTCCAGGGCCTTGGCCTTGTAGGCGTCGAGCACGCCCTGGTCCGGCTCGAAGTCCTCATCCAGGAGCAGGTCCGGCAGCTCGTAGTCCTCCAGCCCCCGGGGCTGGGCCGGGGCCTCGGCCTCGCGACGGCCCAGGAGCCGCTGGGCGTGGACCAGGGCCTTCACGGCCTCGTCCTTGCTGCGGTACTTGGCCAGGCCGGGGTGCTCGCGCAGGGGGATTTCGCGCTCGCGGCCGTCGTCGCCGCGCCAGGGCGCGAGCCATTCCTCCGGCAGGGTCGAACGCCAGTCAACCTCGTTCCTCATGTCCATGTGGTCCTCCTTGGAATCGGCCCGGACGCGCGCCGGAAATCCGTCGCAGGGCCCCATGCCCCGCGCCGCCTTCCGGGTGTGCCGCCCGGCAGCCGTTGATGCTCAAAGGTTTTTCGTTTCGGCACGGGTTTGGCAAAGCCCTCGGCCAGACAAGGAGGTCGCCCATGACCCGTCTCTTCCGTGGCCTGTCCCTGGGCGTGGTTCTCTTTCTCGCCGTGCTGGCCTTCAACACCTGGGTCTCCATGGTCCAGGGCATGTACCCCCCGCGCTGACGCTCACGCGCCGCGTCCGCCGTCCAGGGGGCCGAAGCCGTCCGGGTCGAGCATGCGCTCCACCCGCAGGTAGAGGCCGCGGCGTCCCTGGTTGAAGGCCGCCCTGCAGGGGTCCGGGTCGAAGGTCGAGGCCCGGGCGAAGCCCTGCCCCGCCAAGTCCTCCAGCACCTTCCGGCCGTCCGGGCAGTCGAAGAGCCGGACATAGGCCTGGCGCAATTCCCTCGCCGCTTCCGAATCCGCGTTCCGTTCCATGCGAACCTCCTTGGTCCGGCCCGAGCCTAGCCCCGGTTTTCCGGCCGTGCGGAGATCTGCATGGAATTGACGGCTCTTTTCAGCGAATTTGCATATTGACAGGCCCGGCTTCGCCGGTTTTCAGAAAACCCCCTTCGGGGGCTACGGAAAGGCAAAGAGGCTCCCGGCTCTCCGCGTTTCTGGAGTCCGGCGAAGCCGGGCGCGGACATTCGTGGGGCGGGGGAATGCCGCAGTCCCCGCCCCCTTCGGGGGTCTCCAGAACAGCCAAGAGGCTCCCGGCTTTCCGCCTTTCTGAAAACCCCCGAAGGGGGCTAGGGGCGGCTGGGAGTGGAGAAGATCAGGGCGTCGGAAGTGGGCGTGGAGGCGATGCCGTAGTCCTTTTTCAGGCGTTCGGACCATTCCCGGGCGATGGCCGCGAAGGTCCCGTCCGCCTTCATCTCGTCGGCCGCGCGGCGCCAGGCCCGGACCACGGCCTCCGGCGTGCCCTTGGAGATGGCCAGGTAGGCCTGGGAGGAGACGCCGGAGGGCAGCGCGCGGAACGCGCGGGGATCGCGGCCGAGCTGCTTGCACTCATGGGCCAGGGTCTGGGGGTCGAGCAGGATGCAGTCCAGGCGTCCGGCCAGCAGCTTGCGGATGTTCAGCTCCGGGGTCTTGGCCGGATCGACGCGCGTGAAGCCGTTGTCCCGGGCATAGGATTCGCGGATGTCGCCCAGGACCACGCCCAGGCGAAGATGCTTCATGGCCTCCGGGGCCGTTTCCGGGGCCCCGGCCGGGAAGTAGAACACCCAGGGCTTTTCCATGAGCCGGGTGACCCAGTGGAACGAGGCCTCGCGCTCCGGGGTGCGGGAAAAGCTGAAGAAGACCACCCCCGGCTGCTCCCCGGCGGTGTGCAGCACCCGGCGCTCGGGCATGATCCGCATGGACGCGGTGCTGCCCACGCGCCGCTGTATCTCGCGCACCACCTCCGCGCTGAAGCCCTCGACCCGGCCGCGCCCGCCCTGGTAGCTGGCCGGGGGATCGTCCACCGTGAGCACGAGCAGCCCGGAACAGGCGGGGCGGGACGGGACAACGACCCAGGCCAGGAGCGCCAGGACGACTCCCGCCGCGAGCCTGATTCCCATTCCGTTTCGCGACATGCTCGGCCTCCCGTCATGGCGATGCGCCACACGATCGCCTAGCACGCAGTCACAATTCACGGCAATCCCCCCTTCGGGGGCTTGCAGAAAGACAAAGAGGCTCTCGCCTCTCTGCCTTTCCAAAACGGGCCGAAGGCCCCCGGTTCTCCGCCTTTCTGAAAACCGGCGAAGCCGGGCGAAGCCGGTCAGGAGTGCATGTCGGAGATGATGGTCTTGAGGTCCAGGGCCAGGCGGGCCAGGTCCGACACGGCGCCGGCGGACTGGGTCATGGCCTCGGCGGTCTCGGCCGCGATGCGGGTGACCTCGGCGGCTCCGCGGCCGATCTGTTCGCTGGCCGCGGACTGCTGCTCGCTGGCCGTGGCGATGCCGCGCACCTGGTCGGCGGTCTGCTCGACCACGCCGACGATGCGGCGCAGGGCCTCGCCGGACTTCTCGGCCGTCTCGGTGCTCTCCTGGATGACCCGGGCCGTGGCCTCGGTGTTGCGGATGTTCTTGAGCGTGCTTTCCTGCACGGCCTTGATGCGCCCGCCGACCTCGTTGGTGGCGTTCATGGTCTTTTCGGCCAGCTTGCGCACCTCGTCGGCCACGACCGCGAAACCGCGCCCGGCGTCGCCCGCGCGGGCGGCCTCGATGGCCGCGTTCAGGGCCAGGAGGTTGGTCTGGTCCGCGATGTCCGCGATGACGTTCATGATCTGGCCGATGCCCTCGGCCTGCTTGCCGAGTTCGGTCATGTCGGCCTTGAGCACCTCGGACTGCTCGTTGATGCGCGTGATGGTGGAGACCACGTCCTCCACCAGGCGCTCGCCCTCCTGTGCCTTGGCCTTGGTCTTGTCCGCCAGCTCGGCGGCCGAGGAGGCGCTCTTGGCCACCTCCATGACCGTGGCGTTCATCTCCTCCATGGCCGTGGCGGCCTCGCCGGTGCGGTTGCGCTGCTCCTCGGAGCCCCGGCTGGACTGCTCGATCTGGGCCGAGAGCTCCTCGGAGGCCGAGGCCACCTGGTTGGAGACCTCGTCGGCCGCGGCCGCGGCCCGGGCGATCTTCTCGTTCTGCTCCGCGATCTTCTTCTGTTGTTCGCGAATCTCGGTCAGCTCGAACCAGACGTTCAGCACGCCGATGAGGTTGCCGTCCAGGTCGTTGATGGGCGTGGCGGTGATGTCGAAGATCTTCTGATTGCCCCTTGCGGTCTTGTAGGTCACCTCGTCCTGGAGCATGCGCTTTTCGCGCAGGGCCCTGGCCGAAATGGTGTCGTGGTCCGCCTGGCCGTAGAAGAGCTGCCCCGAGGTCTCGCCGTAGTGGGACGCGGGCGCGCCGTCATGCTCGATGGCCCGCATCATGTGCGGGTTGATGAAGGACATGCGGTTGTCCTTGTCCACCACGGCGCAGGGCAGGACGAAGCCGTCCAACACGCCCTGGGCGAAGCCGAGCTTGTTCTTGAGTTCCGCCACCATGCTGCGGATGTTCTCGGACAGGCTCAGCAGTTCGAAGCGGAAGCCGGTGCGCAGCACGGCCTTGAAGTCGCCCTTGGCGATGGCCGCGGTGAAGGATTCGATGTCCTGGATGGGCCGGACCACGAGGCGGCTGATGATGAGGAAGATGGCCCCCACCAGGACGAGCACCACGGCCGCGCCGATGCCCATGAGCATGTTGCGCTGGGCCGTCGCGGTCTCGGTGAGTTCGGAGACGTAGGCGCTCATGCAGATGGCCCAGCCCGTGTCCGGGTCCGTGGAGACCACCATGTACTTCTGCTCGCCCTTCCAGTCATAGAAGAGGTCGCCGTTCTTGATCTCCAGGGCCTTCTTGACGAACTCCTGGTCGGAGAAGTCCTTGAGCAGGAGGGACTTGTCCACGGCGTGGGCGATCATCAGGCCCTTGGCGTCGATCATGAAGCCGTAGCCCCGTTCGCCGAAGCGGGGCGGATCGATGAAGGCCGAGGTGAAGGTCTCCCACTTGGGGAAGGCTCCCACGCCGCCGAGGATCCTGCCGCCCGCGTCCTTCACGGCCTTGGCCACGGTGAAGACCATGATTTCGCCGTCGCCGCTCTTGGCCCTGAGGATGTCCTTGGCGACGAAGAAGTCCTGGCCCGAGGCGATGGCCTTGACGTAGTCCCGCTCCGCGCGGGTCTGGCCCGCCATGTCCTCGCCCTTGGCGTTGTACCCGGCCAGGATGGTTCCCTTGGCGTCGAAGACCAGGATGGCCCAGTAGTCCTGGTTGGCCTTGATGTAGGTCTTGATCCGATCCTTGGCCCGCGCGGGGTCGCCCGCGAAGGCTTCCTGGATGGCGGCCTGCGAGGCCAGGGTCTCCACCAGGGTCCTGGTGCCGTTCATGTAGGCGTCCAGGGCCTTGTTGGCGGTGGCGGTCGTCTGCTGCATGGACTGCTTGTTCAGGTCCAGGGCCAGGCCGTTGGTGGACCTGGACACGTAGGTCACAATGACCGAGACGCCCAGGATCACCGCCAGGGCCACGGAGGCGATCAATACCGAACTGATGCTTTTCTTGAACATGGCTTGTTCCCTCCACTGAAAAATGTGTTTCGGATATCCCCCACTGCATATCCGGCCGCGACGGCGTCAGTGGGACCATTCCATATCCCCCACGGAAAAAAAGCCGCCGCTTATTCAAAATATACACCAAGTTGGCGGACGTGGACAACACTTTTTGACGATTCGGCGGCAGCCGCGCCGCGCCTGGAATTCCGCCCGCGCATGGGGGGGTGTTCGCTCACTTCGCGAGCGCGGGCAGCGAATACGGGAAACCCCGTTGACACAGGGCCGCGATTCGGCAATTTTCTATTGTGGACCTTCAGCGCGGACCGGGACAGACATGCGGGACATTCGCAATCCACCAGCGGCGAAAGCGACGCCGAGCCGGAAGACCGCCGTTCTCGGCGCCCTGGCCGTGTGCCTCGGGTTGTCCCTGGCCCTGTACGCGCTCTTCCGACCCTATGAGGCCGAGCGGCTGAGGGAGGAGCGGGACGAGGTGCGGGAGAGCATCCTGGGTCCGGCCCGGATCCTCTCCGACACCGTGGCCGTGCGCGCGGGCATGCTGCATGTGCTGGAGTCCTTCGTGCGCCACGACGCCGCCTCTCCCGGCCGTCTGGAGGCGCGCTTCGGCGACATCGCCGCGACCCTGCCCTACGGCTTCGACGACGTGCGCGTCCTGGCCCTGGCCCCGGGCGGGGTGGTGCGCCTGGTTTCGCCGCTGGAAGGCAACGAGGCGGCCCTGGGCCACGACCTGCTGCGCGACCCCGCGACCCGGGAGGACGCCGGGCGGGCCATGCGCACCCGCGACGTGACCCTGGGCGGGCCCTACGAGCTGCGCCAGGGCGGCCTGGGCTTGGTCCTGCGCAAGGCCGTGTTCCTGGACGATGTCTTCTGGGGTTTCGCGGCCGCCGCCCTGGACGTGGACGCACTCGTGCGCGCCACGCCCCTGCCCCGCCGCACGGACCTGACCTTCGCCCTGGCCGAGGACGGAACGATATTCCACGGCCGAAAGAACATCCGGGACATGGATCCCCTGGTCGTCGGCGTGCCGCTGCCCGAGGGCGGCTGGGAGCTCCTGGCCGCCCCGGCCCACGGCTGGGAGGGCCGCATCGCCGGGACCCTGGCCCTGTTCCGCTGGACCGGCGCGGCCTTCGTGCTCCTGCTCACCGCCCTGGCCTACCTCCTCCTGCGCCGTCAGGACCTCCTGCGCCGCAGCGCCGAACTGGCCCAGGCCCAGGTCCGGGCCGGGGAGGACCGCTACCGCCGCATCTTCGACTCCACCCTGGACGGCCTGGTGCTCTTCGACGCCTCCGGCCGGGTCATCGACGCCAACCCGGCCGCCTGCTCCATGCACGGCTCCGGGCCCGGCGGCCTGAACGGCCTCACTGCCCGCGACCTGATCCATCCCGCCTTCCTCCACCGCTTCCAGGCCTTCGCCCGCACCGTGGCCGGGGGCGGCGAGTTCCGCGCCGAGGCCCGGGCCCTGCGCCGCGACGGCTCCGGCTTTCCCGTGGAGGTCGGCGGCACCGCCTTCGGAGACGACGACGCCACCCGCTTCCTGGCCATGATCCGCGACCTCTCCGAGCACGACCGTCTGCGCTCCGAACAGGAGCGCTTCTTCGCCCTGACCCTGGACCTGGTGGGCGTCACCGATCTGGCCGAGGGCCGCTTTCGTCAGGTCAACGCCTCCTGGACCCGGGTCCTGGGCTACGCCCCGGACGAGGTCATCGGCCACGACTGGCGCGAATTCGTGCACCCCGACGACCTGGAGGACACCGCCAGGGCCCACGGGACCGCCGTGGGCGGGCTGGTCCTGCAGGGATTCGTCAACCGCTGGCGGACCAAGGACGGGGAATGGCGCTGGCTGTCCTGGAACGCCCTGCCGGACCCCGAGCGCGGCGTGGCCTACGCCGTGGCCCGGGACGTCACCGGCGAACGCGAGGCCGCCCTGCGCATGCGCGCGGCCAACGAGGAACTCTCGGGCCTGAACGAGGAGCTGCTGGCCACCAACGAGGAGTTGCGGGCCGAGGTGGAGCTGCGCGCCCGGGCCGAGCGCGAGGTGGGGGCCGTGCGCCGCCGCCTGGAGAACATCCTGGAGAACATGGCCAGCGGCGTGGCCGTGTTCCGGGCCGTGGACGACGGCCGGGATTTCGTCTTCACCGGCTTCAACCGGGCCGCCGAGCGCATGGAGCACATCGACCGCTCCCAGGTCCTGGGCCGCGGGCTCTCCGAAATTTTCCCCGGGGCCGAGGCCTTCGGCCTCACCGACGCCCTGCGCCGGGTCCTGGAGTCGGGCGAGCCCGAGCGCCTGCCCCTGGCCCTTTACAGCGACGAGCGCATCCGGGGCTGGCGCGAGAACTACATCTATCCCCTGCCCGGCGGCGAGGTGGTGACCCTCTACGAGGACCGCGACGAGCAGGTGGCCGCCCGCGAGGCCCTGCTCGCCAGCGAGGAGCGCTTCGGCCTGGCCGTGGCCGGCAGCAGCGACGGCATCTGGGACTGGCCGGACATGAGCCGCGACGAACTCTGGTGGTCTCCCCGGCTCTACCAGCTGCTGGGCTACGCCCCGGACGAGCTGCCCGCCACCATGGAGACCTTCCGCCTCCTCCTGCACCCCGGGGACCGCGAGCGCGTCCAGGAGGCCCTGCGCCGCCACCTGGAGCAGGGCGAGGTCTACGCCGTGGAGTACCGCGCGGCCTGCAAGGGCGGGGAGTACCGCTGGTTCCTGGCCCGGGGCCAGGCCCTCTTCGATCCCCCGGGCAGGCCCCGGCGCATGGCGGGTTCGCTCCAGGACATCAACGAGCGCAGGCTGGCCGCCGAACAGCTGGCCGCCGCCAACCAGCAGATGGCCGCCGCCAATGAGGAGCTGGCCGCGCTCAACGAGGAACTGGCCTCCACCAACGACCGGCTCCTGGACGAGGCCGCCCGCCGCCGCGAGGTGGAGGAGAGCCTCCGCGCCTCCCTGCGCGAGAAGGAAGTCCTGCTCAAGGAGATCCACCACCGCGTCAAGAACAACCTCCAGGTGGTCTCCAGCCTCCTCGGCCTCCAGGCCGGGGCCGTCACCGATCCCTCGGTCCTGGCCCTGTTCGAGGAGGGCAAGAACCGCATCGCCTCCATGGCCCTGGTCCACGAGGAACTCTACCGCTCCTCGGACCTGGCCCGCGTGGACCTCGGCGCGTACCTGGAGAAGCTCGCCCACCGCCTCGTGGCCGGGCTCTCCGGCAACCGCCGCGTGGACCTCGTTCTGGAGCTGGAGTCCATTCCCCTCAACGTGGATTCCGCCGTGCCCTGCGGCCTCATGGTCAACGAACTGGTGACCAACGCCCTCAAGCACGGCCTCAGGGACCGCGCCGAGGGCCGCATCCTGGTCCAGTGCCGCGCCGCCGACGGCCAGGTTCTCCTGCGCGTGGCCGACGACGGCCCCGGCTTCCCGCCGCACCTGGATTTCCGCGCCACCGAATCCCTCGGCATGCAGCTCGTCACCCACCTGGCCGAACAGCTCCAGGGCCAAGTGGACCTGGAACCCGGGCCGGGCTGCTCCTTCCGCGTCCTTTTTCCGGAGAAGAAGCCATGACCACCGCCGCCCGCATCCTGCTCGTGGAGGACGAACGGATCATCGCCCTGGAAATGAAGCTCTTTCTCCAGCGTCTCGGCTACCAGGTGGCCGCCAGCCTGGCCACGGGCGAACAGGCCCTGGCCGACGCCCCCGCCATCCGCCCCGACC
Organism: Desulfovibrio aminophilus; assembly: GCF_023660105.1. Classification (NCBI taxonomy): domain Bacteria; kingdom Pseudomonadati; phylum Thermodesulfobacteriota; class Desulfovibrionia; order Desulfovibrionales; family Desulfovibrionaceae; genus Desulfovibrio; species Desulfovibrio aminophilus. The sequence goes on from NZ_JAMHGA010000036.1 coordinate 28,241, forward strand.
TCGTGCTCATGGACATCATGCTCGCCGGCGACCTCGACGGCATCGAAACCGCCCGCCGCCTGCGCGCCGTCTGCCCGGCCCCGGTCGTCTACTGCACCGCCTACACCGACCCCGAAACCATGCGCCGCGCCCAGGACACCAGCCCCGCCGGAATTCTCACCAAACCCGTCAACCTCGACGACCTCCGCCGCACCATCGACCAGGGACTGGGCAGGGGATAGCAGGCCGGGGCTCCGCCCCGCACCCCGCCAGGGCTCGGCCCTGGACCTTTCAGTGCCGCGGGGGGGGGGGGGGGGGGGGGGGGGGGGGGGGCGGCGGGCCGGCGGCGCGGCGGGCC
>NZ_JAMHGA010000037.1 GCF_023660105.1 Desulfovibrio aminophilus
TCCCTGTCAACCGTTTTTTCGCATCCGAGTCTCAAAGATCATTTCGCCACCGTTTTGCCCTCGCGGGCTCGTCCTCAGCGGCGAAGGGTGTTTCTAGGCAAATCCGGCCCAAGGGTCAAGGGGAAAATAACAACGAAATGCAAAAAAGTTTTTCTTGACGCTCAACGCACTGATGATATTCATTTTTTAAGACATGCAGCGAGCCTATCCCCCCCGGAAGAGGCCTTTTTCCCGGGGCGCGCGCCCCGATCCACCAAGGAGCCTTCATGGCAGACCTCCCCGCCCTCATCCGCGCCCGTCTCCTGGAGCAGGTGGACATCCCCTACCGGGATGGCTGCCGGGCCTTTTTCAAGGAGACCATCCACCCGCTGGGCGTGCGCTCGGCCCAGGTGAACCGGCTGGCCGCCGAGGTCGCCCGCCTTGTCCGGGACTGGGACGCCCCGCGCGTCTGGGAGCTCTGCCGAGCTCTTTGGGCCACCGGCCTGATGGAGGAAGGCAGCTTGGCCTGCAAGCTGGCGGCCCGGCCCGAGCGACGCCTCGGCCCGGAGGACTTCCCGGAACTTGAGGACTGGCTCGGCCGCCATGTATCCAACTGGGCCCACTGCGACGACCTCTGCACCCACGCCCTCGGATCCCTGCTCCTTCATTATAAGGAAGTACGCCCCCGCACCGAGGCCTGGGTCGGCTCGCCCAACCGCTGGCTGCGCCGGGGCGCGGCCGTGGCCTTCATTCCCCTGGCCAAGGCCGAAGAGCTGCGCCCAGTCCTGGCCCGGGCCGACGCCCTGCTCCCGGACGCCGACGACCTGGTGCGCAAGGGTCTGGGCTGGCTGCTCAAGGAGGCCGGACGGCGCCGCCCCGGGCCGATGCGCGACTACCTGCTCTCCCGGCGGGAGCGGATGGCGCGCGTGGCCCTGCGCATCGCCGTGGAAAAGCTGCCGGAGGCCGCGCGGCGCGAGGTCATGGGGAGGCGGGGAAAATGAGAAAAACAGTCAGGCGGGCCGCCTCCGATCCTGATAGGGTGGCCCCGTGATGCGACAGAACACCCGCGAATCCTACCACCAGCGCGTGCTGCGCGTCCTGGTCCACATCCAGGAGCACCTGGGCGAGCCCCTGGAACTGGTCGACTTGGCCGCGCTGGCCCATGTCTCGCCCTCGCATTTCCATCGCATCTTCAAGGGCATGCTCGGCGAGACCCTCATGGACCACGTGCGCCGCATCCGGCTGGAGCGGGCCTGCCACCATCTGACCCGCCATATGGCCTCGGTCACGAACTCGGCCCTGGACGCGGGTTACGAAAGCCCGGAGGCCTTCAGCCGAGCCTTTCGCCGCGCCTTCGGCAGTTCCCCCTCGGAGTGCCGCCGGACGCGGCGCGCCCCCCAGTTCCCCACCGCCCCGTCCGGAGTCCGCTACCATCCAGGCGGTCTGCCCCGGGGCTTCACCTTCATTCCCAAAGGAGAAATTCTCATGGACGTACGCATCGAAACCCTGCCCGAACGCCGCGTGGCCGGCGTGCGCCACACCGGCCCCTACAAGGACTGCGAACCCGCCTGGAACACGCTCTGCGCCTGGGCCGGTCCGCGCGGCCTGCTGACCCCGGCCACCCTGTTCATCGGCATCTGCTACGACGACCCGCAGGCCACCGCGCCGGAGGCCATCCGCTACGACGCCGCCATCCCCGTGGGCCCGGAGGTCCAGTCCGAGGGAGCGATCACGGTCCAGACCATCCCGGGCGGGGACTACGCCGTGGCCATCCATCGGGGGCCCTATGAGAATCTGGAGAAGACCTACGCGGCGCTCATGGGCCGTTGGCTGCCCCAGAGCGGACGGATGCTGCGCGAGGCGCCCGGCTTCGAGATCTACCGCAGCGACCCCAAGACCACCGCGCCCGAGGACCTGATCACGGAAATCTACATGCCCCTGGCTTGAGGGCTCAACGTTCGCCGATCCAGGGCCCGGCGAACCGGGCGAACCCCGAAGTCATCCGCTCCAGCCTGACGGCGTCCCGGGCCCATGCCGGGGCGCCCTCGGGTGGGGTGTCCTCCTCGGGCAGGAGAAGAACGCGGGCCAAGCCATACGGCGGCGAGCTCTCCAGCAGGGCCAGATCCTCGCTCCATATCCGCCTGGGGTCCGGCCCGCTGAAGAGCCAAAGCGACGGAACGGAGAGAGCGCGCAGGGCCGATTCGCTCAGCACGGCGGGCCGCGCCGCCGCGTCCTGGGACGCCACGGCCTGAACCAGGAAGTTCGGAGCCTTGCGCCCAGCCCGGCAGGCATCCAAGGCGGCGGACAGGCCTTCGTCCCGGCCGAACACGCCCACGCGCTTCGGATCAATCTTTTCTTGGCGGCGCAGGAAGGCCACGGCCGCCAGGGCGTCCTCGGCCAGGTCCACCTCGCCGCCGGGCTTTCCCTCCGACGCGCCGCAGCCGCGCGGGTCGAAGAGGAGCACGGCCACGTTCTGAGCCACCATTTGCCGGGCCAAACCCTCCGACAGCTTGCGCGGACGGCATTGACTCCCGGCCAGCCAGACCACGGCGGGAAACGGTCCCTCTCCCGGAGGCACGATGAGGGTGCCGGAGAAGTCCGTGAAGCCCCGGGAGAAGGTCACGGCCCGCTCGTTGAAGAATATCTTGTTCGGGAACTGCGCGGTCTGCTTGCCCCCGTGCATCCAGATCACCCGGCTGATGTCGTCGCCGTTGGCCAGGAAGATGATCGTGCCCACCATGGGATCGTCTTCGTCGAAGCTCGGTCCGTAGGAATAGATGTACCTTCCGAACTGTTTGAGCTTCCTGAATATTCCAGACTTGGAGTCATAAAACAGGAGACTCTTGTAGGGGGTGTCTCGGGCGTCGATGATGGTCACGCTGCTCTGCCCGTCGTCGTAGACATACTGCCCCACGTACTGCTCGATGGTGTAGGTGTAGTAGCCGAGCACATGGCCGAAACGGCTCTCGGCCCCGTGCTTGAGATAGTCCGGGGCCTCCTGTTCGACGTAGCCGCCGCTCTGGGCGAACGCCTCCAGCTCCGGGTCCGCGTTGCGGGGCGCCTCGGCGGTCTTGTGCTCGCTGATGGGCTTGGGCGGGGCCGAAGCCCGGGCCGAGGCGGACGGGACGGCCTTGACCGTCCGGGGCGGGGCGGACGGCGTGCGCCGAACCGGCGTTTCAGCCCGGGCCGCCGGGGCCGGAGGCGCGGGCCGGGCCTCGGGCGGAGCAGGAGTCGCCGGAGGCTTCCGGCGCACCTCCACGATGTTGGATTGCGGGGTCGGGACAGGTGGTTGGACTGGGATCGGGGCCGGTTCGGCCTTGACCATCTCGTGTAGGTCCAGCTCCATCAGGGTGCGGGGCCGGGACAGCCACCAGGGCATGGACAGGGTAAGCCCCAAGGACAGGCACACCGCGCTATGCAGCGCCAGGGAAAGAAACCCGCTCAAAACGCGCGCGCCGGAAACCGTCATGCTCGAAGCCGCCCCCAACCGGCCTTGCTCCCATCATGCGCACTCGCGGGCCCTGGGTCAAGGGGCCTCGGCCAATGAAATCAATGTCTTCCGTAATACTCGGATTTGCCGGAATCAGGAAACGCCGAGCTTGATGCGCAGGAACCGCGCGATCATGGCGTTGACCTGCTCCGGCACCTCCAGGGTCAGGAAATGCCCGCCACAGACCACCTGGGCCAGGACCACGCCGGGCACGAGGCGGCGCAGGGCGCGGGAGTCCACGCGGGGATGGTCGGAAAAGACGCAGAGCAGCGGGCAGCGCAGATCGCGGAGGGCCTGTTCGTAGCCCGGGTCGGCGTAGAGCTCGATCAGGGCCGGGAGCACATGGGGCGGCGTGGCCCGCACGCGGGACAGCACCCACTCCCGCAACGCGGGGTCGTCCTCGGGCGTGAACATGGCTTCGAAGAAGGCCCGGGCGGCCAGGGGCGCGGACTCGGCCCGCAGCCGGTCGCGCAGGCCCGGCAGCCAGAGATCCAGGTCCGGCGGGGACAGCAGCCGGGAGTCCAGGGCCACGACCCCGGCCACGAGATCAGGCCGGAACGCGGCCAGCCGCACGGCCAGGGCCCCGCCCAGGGAATGGCCCACGACCACCAGCCCGCGCAGGTCCAGTTCGCGGCAGAGGAGCGAAAGGTCGCCCACCAGGGTCTTGAAGTCGTAGGGGCCTTCGGGCTTGTCGCTGCGGCCGTGGCCGCGCAGGTCCGGGACGATGACGCGGTGGCGGGGAGAAAAATGTTCGGCCAGGGGTTCCAGAAAGGCGGCGTCGCAGCTGTTGCCGTGCAGGAGGAGCAGCGGGGGATCGCCGTGTCCCAGGTCGTCCAGCACGAGCCGGACGCCGTCGCGCGCCCGGATCTCGCGCGCGGGGCTCATGCGCATTCCGAAAGCGGCAGAAAGACGCGGAACACGGAGCCCTTGCCGGGCTCGGAGTCGGCTTCGATGTCTCCGCCGTGCTGATCCACGGCCTTGCGGACGATGAACAGCCCGAGCCCCGTGCCCTTGGAGCCCTTGGTGGAGAAAAAGACGCTGAACAGCTTTTCCAGGGTCTCGCGGTCCATGCCGATGCCGTTGTCCTCCACTTCCACCACCAGTTCCTCGGCCTCGCGGTAGGCGCGGAACACCACCCGGTGCGCGCTCTTGGCGGTATCCTGGACGCAGGCGTCCACGGCGTTCTCCAGGAGGTTGACCAGCGCCGGGGCCAGCACCGAGGGGTCGCCCACCAAGCGGCCGAGGCCGTCCCGAAACTCGCGGACAAAGGCCACGCCGAGCTTCTCGGCCTTGGGTCCGGCGGAATCGGCCACGTTGTTCAAAAGCTCGGCCGCGTCCAGGTCCTGGATGTTCATATCCCGCTTGCGGGCCCAGAACAAGATGTCCATGACCATGCCCTTGATGCGGCCCACGAGCTGGGTCACGGCATCCCAGCCCTCGGCCAGGCGCGTCTGGTCGCCCTTGGCCAGGCCGGCGTTGACCTTGTACATGGCCCCGTCCAAGGCCGTGAGCAGTCCCTTGATGCCGTGGGAGAGCGAGGCGATGAGCATGCCCAGGGAGGTCAGGTGCTCCTGGAGGCGGCGGACCTCGGTGATGTCGGCGGCCAGCTCCAGGACCTGGACCACCCGGTCCTGGGCGTCGCGGATGGGCGCGGTCCAGACCAGGGCGTTGATGCGGCCGCCGCCCCGGGTCAGGAACTGGGTCTCCAGGCGGTGCGACTGGCCGTCCTTGAAGGTCAGCAGGGCCGGGCACTCCGGGCAGGGGTCGTTGCGGCCATGACAGGCGCGGTGGCAGAGCGCGCCCTCGTGCTCGCCGAACTCCTTGCGGAAACGGCGGTTGGCGGCCGCGATGGTCAGGTCCGGGTTGACCAGGGCGATGGCGCAGGGCGTTTCATCGAAGAGCTGGCGGTAAAGCTGCTGGGTGTTGCGCAACTCCTCCTGGAGGCGGCGCACCTCGCCCACGTCCCCGGATATCTCCAGGACCAGCTCCACCTCGCCGTTTGCCCCCCGGATGGGCACGGTGTGGACCATCACCGGGTGGTCGTTGCCGTTGACGCAGACCACCACTTCGCGGGAATGCTGGCTCCGGCCCGTGGCCAGGGTGCGGGCCACCGGGGAGCCATCGGCCGCCTCGGCGCCGTTCTTGTAAACCTCCCAGCTGCCCCGGCCGACCTTGTCGCCGAGCCGTTCCTTGTAATAGCGGTTCACGGACAGCACATGCGCCTGGCGGTCATGCAGGGAGACGAAGCTGGGAAGATCGTTGAAGAAACGGATGTCGCCGGCGAAGTCCCGGGAGAGCCCCTGCAGGGCCTGGGTCAGGCCCTCCATGACCTGTCCGGCGGCCTTCTGGCGTTCGTAGTCCACGATGCGCGCGGCCTGCTCCTGGACCAGGCGCTCCAGGTTCTCGGTGTACTCGCGCATCTTGGCGCGCATCTCGATGCGCTCGGTGGCCCGGCGCAACGCGATCTCCAGGACCTCCGGGCTCACGGGCTTGTTGATGAAGTCCGCGGCCGAAAGCTTGAGGCTTTCGATGGCCACGTCCAGGTCGCCGTGGCCGGTGATCATGATGACTTCGGTGTCCGGGGATTCCAGCTTGATGGCGCGCAGGAGCTCGATGCCCCCCATTCCGGGCATGCGGATGTCGGTGATCACGATGGGCGGGCGATGCTCGCGGAAGACGCGCATGGCCTCCTCGCCGCTGGCCGCGGTGAAGACCTCATAGCCCATGTCGGCCAGGGTGATGGCCACCACGCGGCGGATGCCGTCTTCGTCGTCGACGAGCAGAAGGGAATCAACCATGAATCGCGACTCCGCCCCGCGAAATCCGGTGGAATCCGCCGCGCGCGGGGCAATGGCGCACGGCGGAATGCCTCATCGATCCGGTATGGTAAACGGCCGCCCCGGCCCCGGCGGACCGGGACGGCGCCCGGTCCCGTCGGTTACGGCTTGCCGATGGTCTGCTCGACGATCTTCAGCACTTCCTGGGGATCGAAGGGCTTGTTCACCGTGGCCACGGCCTTGCGGATGGCCAGATGGATGCCCGCCAGACCGCTGATCACGATCACCGGGATGTCCTTGTACTCGTCCTTCTGGGTGTACTTGCGGTAGAACCGCGGACCCCACTCGTTGGGCATCTCCAGGTCCAGGGTGATGAGCTGGGGCTTCTCCTTCTCCAGCACGCCCAGGGCGGCCTCGCCGTCCGAGGCGCTGCAGGTCTCGTAGCCGTTGTCCTTGAACACGGAGACGAGGTACTCCACGATGGCCGGGTCGTCGTCCACGACCATGATCTTCTTCGCCATGATGTCCCCCTTTTGGGTTGTGTCCTCAACGTCCGCCGACGGGCCGCCGCGCGGTCCGTCAGCCATGCATCTTGAGCAGCCGATCGGCGGCGGCCAGCAGGGCCTCCGGCTTCGGCGGCTTCTCCACGTACGCCTCGGGACCGGGCAGGGGGCCGCCGGTGGCGGCCCGCAGGGTCTCCAGGGCGTGCTCGAAGGTGGGTCCGCCCACCGCCGAGACGATCATCACCGGCACGCGGCTCAGGCCCGCGTCGGCCTTGAGCTCCCGGAACATGCGGATGCCGCCGTCGCCGGGCATCATGAGGTCCAGGCTGATGAGCGCCGGGGCCTCCTCGCGGGCCTTGCGCAGGCCCTCCTCGCCGTCGCGGGCCAGCACCGGCCGGAAGCCGGCGCTCTCGAACACCGCGCCGATGTAGATGCGCAGGTGCATCTCATCGTCCACGACGAGCACGGCGGGCCGCGTCACGCAAACCTCCAGGTCCGGCCTAGTCCGACTCGGGACGGGCGCCGTAGGGCGTGACGTCCACCTTGTCGGGATGGTTCACGCTGAGCACCGGACAGGCCGAGCGCAGGACCACCTGCTCCACGGTGCTGCCCAGCAGGGCCTTCTCCGGGTCCACCTCGCGGGTGTGGTGGGCCATGACCACGAGGTCGGCCTTGCTCTCGCGGGCGAACTTCAGGACCTCCACGTGGGGCGTGCCCTCGCGGATGGTGATGGTGTAGTTGTCGAACTCGCCCATGTTGGCCACGTACTTGCCCTGCATCTTCTCCTCGGCCTCGCGCACCTTGGCCTCGATGGCGGCCTGGTTGGAGGCGTGCAGCTCGTTCTCCGAGCTCAGGTCCACGCAGTGGAAGAGGTGCAGGGTGCAGCCGATGTCGGCGGCCACGTTGCGGGCGAACTGGAAGGCGTAGTCCGAGGCCTTGGAGAAGTCCGTGGCCACGACGATGTTGGCGAAGTAGGACCAGCAGGTCACGCAGGGGCGGCTGACGATGAGCACGGGGCAGCGGGCGGACTTGGCCACCTTCTGCATGGTGCTGCCCGCGATGGCCCGGTGCCGGGAGGCGCCGATGTCCTCGGGGCGGTTGTGCGCGCCCATGATGATCAAATTCACGTCGTCCTTGCGGGCCTTGCGCAGGATCTCGGTGTGCGGCTCGCCCACCAGGGCGTCGAAGGCCACGCCGGGGTGCTCCTTGGCCTGCTTTTCGTAGTACTGCTTCATCTCCTCCAGGACCAGGCCGACGAGGTTCTCGTCGCCCTCCACCCGGTCGCCGGTGCGCACGTCGCGGTATTCCAGGCCGAAGCCGCGCGTGGGCAGGCCGAAGACATGGAACACGGAAAGCCGCGAGTGGTTCTTGCGGGACAGCTCGAAGGCCACCTTGGCCGCGTCGTCGCAGGTCGGGGACGCCGTGGTGGCGAAGAGAATCTTCTCGAACATGAGGCTACCTCCTTAAGGAGCATTCGGTTGGTGTTCCATGAAACGCGAGCTGCCAGCCGATTCCTTCCAGCACGTCGAACAGGGTGTACGTCGTCTCGAAGACGAAGACATTGACCTTGTCGCCGAACACGACGTGCCGCAGGCCGCCCAGGCGGACCGGCACGTCCAGCAGGTGTTCCAGCTGATAGGACTTGATCTCCAAAGCCTCGCCGGCGGCCACGCCGTGGAACGCGTGGTAGATGTCCAGGCGCGGCTTGCCCGGAAACCCCACCATCTCCACGGTTCTGGTCAGCTGCAGCCAATCCAGGCCGGCGGGCCGGCAATCCCGTTCCGGCCAGGAGCCGTAACGTTCCAGCATGCCCGGGAAAAACCTATTGACGCGGGCCAATTCGGGATGGCGCCCGAGCAGGAGAAAAAAGCTGCGGAGCGTGAATCCCGGATTGAGTTGTACGGAATTGCTCAAGTACGGCAGCGGATCGTCCCCGATTGGCCTGCCGCGCTCCATCAAACGGCCGTCCGGCTGCAACTCAACCATGTCCATCGGCAAAATCCTATAAAAAAGGTATACTTTTCCTGGCCCAATATTCCAAAACAAAAAATGCGTCAAGGAGCCCCGGGGCGGCTTTTTTTATTCGTCCTTGGAGGCGCGTCCGGAAAGGATTTCCGGGCGGGGCAGCCGCGCGGTGAAGGTCGTTCCCCGCCCCGGGACGGACTCCACTTCCAGGATTCCCCCGTGCTGCTCGACGATTTTCCGGCTGGCCGCCAGACCCAGGCCCGTGCCCCGGCCGCCCTTGGTGCTGAAGAACACGGTGAAAAGCATGTCCACGGTGTCCGCGTCCATGCCCGGGCCGTTGTCCCGCACCACGTAGCGCACGCCGCCGCCCGCGTCCGGCTCCACCCGCAGCTCCACGCGGCACGGCTCCGGGCGCTCCGCCGCCTCGGCGCAGGCGTCCAGGGCGTTGACCACGAGATTGAGCAGGCAGCGGTGCATGGCCTCGGGGTCCAGCACGGCCGGGGGCAGGTCCGGAGCCGCGTCCAGGACCAGCTCGGCCCCCTGTTCCTCGGCCCGCGCGCGCATCAGGGCGCGGACCTCCTCCAGGGGCGCGGTCGGGTCCGTCGGGCGCGGGCGCAGTTCCTCGGGCCGGGAGTAGTCCAGCAGGGCCAGGGAGAGGTCCTTGATCTTCTCCACGTTGGCCTTGAGCATCTCCCAGCCCTGCTCCAGGTACACCCGGCGGTCCTGCTTGAGGCCCTGCTCCAGGAGGAAGATGCAGCCCTCCAGGCCCCCGGCGATGTTCTTGATGGCGTGGGCCATGCCCGCGGCGGCCTGCCCGGCGGCGGCCAGGCGTTCGGAGCGCACGAGTTCGCGGGACTTCTCCTCCACCAGCCGCTCCAGGTTGGTGGTGTACTCCCGCAGCTTGCGCCGCAGAAGGCTTCGCTCGCGGGCCCGCCTGAGGGCGATCTCCAGGATCGCGTCGTTGACGGGCTTGGTCACGAAGTCCGTGGCCTCGCGCTGCATGCTCTGGATGGCCAGATCCATGTCCCCGTGGCCGGTGATCATGATCACCTCCACGTCCGGGTCGCGCTGCTTGAGCCGCTGCAGGAGCTCGATGCCGTCCATGCCGGGCATCTTGATGTCCGAGAGCACCACGCCCGGCCGGACGCGGTCGAACACGGCCAGGGCCTCCTCGCCGGTGCGGGCCGTGTGCACCACGTACCCGGCGTCGGCCAGGGACAGGGAGAGCACCGTGCGGATGCCTTCCTCGTCATCCACCAGCAGCAGATTTCGGTCCATTCCTCTCCCCCTCGTTGCTCCATTCCGGGAAAGTCATCACGAAGCGGGTCCACTCCCCCTCCACGGATTCGGCGCGGATGGTCCCGCCGCAGTCCTTGATGATCCCGTAGCTGATGGACAGCCCCAGGCCCGTGCCCTTGCCGACCTTCTTGGTGGTGAAGAACGGCTCGAAGATCTTGTCCAGGATGCCCTTGGGAATGCCCCGGCCGGAGTCCTCCACCTCCACGCCCACGCCCCCGGCGAGCCGCCGCGTGGTCAGGGTGATCCGCTTCGCGCCCTGAGGGGCCGTGGGCCCGGCCCACTTCTCCTCGATGGCGTCGCGGGCGTTGATGAGCATGTTGATGAAGACCTGCTCCAGCCGCCCGGGGTCGGCCTTGATCGGCGGCAGACCCTCGTCCAGCCGCCAGTCCACGGCGATCTCCCGCAGCTTGAGCTGCTGGCTGAAGATGTCGAAGGCCCGCCGCAGGACCTCGTTGACCCGCACGGGCTCCAGGCTCATCTCCGGCTTGCGGCCGAACTCCCGCAGATGGTTGATGATCCGGGTGGCCCGGTCCACATGGCTGTCGATCTCCCGGGCCATGGTGCCCAGGATCTCGGCGTCGATGGGCTCCTGGCGGCCGATCTTGCGGGCGATGAAGCTGCTGGCGGTCTTGATCACCGAGAGCGGCTGGTTCAGCTCGTGGGCCACGCCGGTGGCCATCTCGCCGAGGGTGGCCATCTTCGAGGCCTGGATGAGCTGCTGCTCGGTCTCCAGACGCTTGGTGATGTCGCTGGTGGTCACGAGCAGGACCTTGCGGCCGGAATACTCCGAGGGCGAGACGCGCACGGTGACGTAGATGCTGCGGCCGTCCCGGATCACATGCTTGGTCCGGTCCAGGACGCGGGTCTGGCGCAGCAGGTCGGCCATGGTCTCGCGCTCTTCCGCGCGCCAGCGTTCGAGGAAGGAGGTGCCCACCAGCTCGGCCTTCTCGAAGCCGTAGATGGCCTGGGCCGACTCGTTGCAGTCCAGGACGTTCAGCGTCTCGGCGTCGAGCACGAACAACGGGTTGGGCGTATTCTTGAAGATGGCCAGGTACTTGCGCTCGGAGCGCTCGAGCTTCTGCTCCAGCTGCTTGCGCGAGGAGATGTCCAGGCTCATCTCCATGGCGGCCACGATCTCGCCCTCGGCGTTGCGCACCGGCGAGGTGGTCACCAGCCAGTGCCGCATGCGGCCGTCGGCGTCCGGCCCCGACTCCTCGCTGCAGTAGGAACGGCCGGTCTGGAAGGTCAGCTCCACGGGGCAATTGGGGCACTTTTCGTTGCGCCCCTTGTAGGCGTGGTAGCAGAAGTCCGCGTTCTTCGGCTTGAACTTCTCCTTGAATTCCAAATTGTAACGCAGCAGGCGGAAGTTGCGGTCCTGGACCGTGATGATGCAGGGCACGTGCGAGAAGAGGTACTGGTACTCGTCCCGCTGGCGGTTCAGCTCGATCTGCTTGTTGCTGATGTCCCGGCCCATGTCCGTGATGGACTTGGCCAGCTGGCCCATCTCGTCCTCGTGGTCGATGTCGATGCGCGAGCACTGCCCGCCCTGGGCGATGAGCTGGGTGCCCACGATGAGCCTGCGGATGGGCCGGATCACGAAGCGGAGCATGAAGATATAGATGACCGAGGCCAGGACGAGGAAGACCACGGCCGTGAAGCCGATGATCCGGTTCTTGAAGAGCGCCACCTCGCGGTCCAGCTCGTCCAGGGAGACGACCACGTCGATGGCCCCGAGGATCTTCTTGTCCTTGGAGTGGTAGTGGCAGCCCTCGGTGCAGCCGGGCTCGTTGTAGACCGGGTCGAGAATGCCCATGAGCCTGGTCCCGTCCCAGTTTTCGAAGACCCGGATGCGCTCGTTCAAGGCCAGCGAGGAAAGCGGAGGAGAAACGCGGTGGCAGACGTGGCAGGCCTCGGCCTCGATGTTCGTGCGGGTGTCGATCTCCCGCTCCACGTTGGAATACTTGATCTCCCCGGCCTTGTTGTAGATGCGCAGGGCCAGGATGTCCTTCTGGCGTCCGATGTTGGCGATGATCTGCTGGATGTCCTCGCGGGAGTTCAGCATCATGGCGTAATGGGTGCCGAGCTTGATGGTCGTGCCCAGGCGGTCGGCCTCGGCCACCATGTAGCCCATGAGCTGCTCCTCCTGATGCACGATGGCCATGTAGGACAGGCCGGCGATGCTCAGGAACAGGCAAAGCCCCGTGGAGATGATGAGCTTGGCGGTGAGGCTCTGCCGCACCAGCTTCGGAATGCCCCGCATGTTCCCAGCCCGCCTCCCCCGGCCTCTCGTTTTCAGGGAGAGCGCCTCGATCCGCCCGGGAACCGGGCCCCGGCGCATTGCCTACCGAAACGCTCTTGTATGCTATCGCATATCAATTTGCATTGTCATTACTTTTTTGTCCAAGCAAAGTATACTCGTTTTGTCTGAATACTGCAAAGACGTACTAAATTAGTCGGGAATGAACCGTGACGGGCGATACTGTAGTAAAAAAATCCATGATTCCGACGCTGGCCTTTTTTTTGCCGAAACCCTCTTTCCAAAATACGAAAAAGATGTTAGTGTCGCAGTATTAAATAAGTATATCAATATCTTGTATCATTCATGACACGTGGTAAGTTCTCTTTTTCGTGTGCCCGCGCCCCGGTCACCCGTTTCGATCGGTGCGCCAACCTCAATTGAGTTAAGGAGGCCCTATGCTGCACCCTGCTTCGTCATGGGACTGGCAGCCTGGTGAGCGAGTGGTGCTGGACTCCACCGCCTGTCCGGCGCCGCATGAATGGCAGGAGGAGCCCTACGTCTCGCCCGACGGCGAGAAACTCGGGGCGATCGTCCGCCTGGACGACGGCCTTTTCACCCTCTGCGTGAACGGAACTCCCTGGGAAGCCTCGTTCGACAAGATCTGGAGCCCCCGCTTCAGCCCGGACGGACGGCTGACCGCCATCGTGCAGCAGGATGGTGAATGGACCATGGCCGTGGAAGGCGAAACCTGGCCCGAAAACTACGCCTACCTCTGGTCCACCATGTTTTCGGCCGACGGCTCCGTCATCGCCGCGGCCATCCAGCAGGACGGCGAATACGGCCTGTGCGTGGACGGCGCTCCCTGGGAGACCCTCTACGAGAACGCCAACCAGTTCACCCTGAGCCGTGACGGCCAGGCCACGGCCGCCGTGGTCCAGGTGCAGTCCATGGCCGCCGCGGACCTCGCCGCCTTCCAGCGCGGCGTGTTCTCGGTGGCGGTCAACGGACAGGCCTGGGACCGCACCTTCGTCAACGTCTACACCCCGACCTTCGATCCCTCGGGCAGCCGCGTGGCCGCCCAGGTCCGCCTCAACCTCTACGATTACAGCATCGTGGTGGACGGCGAGACCTGGAAGCAGACCTACGCCTGCGTCTGGGAACCCCGCTTCAACCCGACCTCCGGCGCGGTGGTCGCGCCGGTGCGCGTCGCCGGTTCCTGGGGCCTGGCCCAGGACGGCCAGATCATCTGGGAGCCGGTCTTCGCCCAGTGCTGGCAGCAGGCCTTCAGCCGCGACGGCAAGACCATCGCCGCCATCGTGGCCCCGGGCTACGGCAAGTTCACCGTGGCCGTGAACGCCAAGCCCTGGGCCGCCACCTTCCCGGTGGTGACCGACCTGGCCCTGGCGGCGGACGGCAAGCGCGCCGCGGCCCTGGGCAACGAATACAACGCCAACTGGCAGGTGGTCGTGGACGGCCGCCCCTGGGACGGCGTCTTCGACATGGCCTGGAAGCCGGTCTTCAGCCCCGACGGCGCCCGCGTGGCCGCCAAGGTCGAGCGCGGGGGACGCCAGAACGTCCTGCTCGACGGCAAGCCCTACAAGCGGGACTTCGAACAGGTCTGGGAGCCGGTCTTCAGCCCCGACGGCTCCAAGGTGCTCATCCGCGCCCGCGACGGCGGCAAATACCTCCGAATCGTGGCTCAGGCCGCGGACTTCTAAGGGAGGAAGCGATGCACGACATCTACAACCTGGTCACCGGACCCCTGGCCTGGCTGGCCTGGGCCATCTTCATCGTGGGCTCCGTCTACCGCCTGGCCATCATGTACATCCTGGCCAAGAAGAAGGACGCCGCCTCCATGGCCTACATGAGCTGGGGCTTCTCCCTGCGCTCGATCATCAACTGGCTCATTCCGTTCAACGCCCTGGGATGGCGCAGGAACCCGGTCATGACCGTGGCCACCTTCGCCTTCCACATCTGCCTGGTGCTGGCGCCGATCTTCCTCCTGGCCCACGTGGTCCTGTGGGATCAGTTCTTCGGCGTGGAGTACCCCGTGTTCCGCGAGAACGTCACCGACATCATGAGCATGATCGTGGTGGCGGGCGCGCTGGTGTTCGCCGGACGCCGCCTGTTCCAGAAGGAAGTCCGCTACGTGACCACCTGCCAGGATTGGCTCATCCTGGTCATCGCGGTCCTGCCCTTCCTCACCGGCATCCTGGCCTATCACCAGATCTTCAACTATCAGACCATGGTCATCCTGCACATCCTGACCGGCGAGATCATGCTCGCGGCCATTCCGTTCACGCGGTTGTCGCACATGCTCTTCGCCGTGTTCACTCGCGCCTACATGGGCTCCGAGTTCGGCGGCGTGCGTCGGGTCAAGGACTGGTAAGCCCCTGAAGGAGGAAGAAATACATGGGCATCCAAGACAGACTCATCGAGGACGTCGGCCTCCGCGAGGGGGTCAAGCGCCTCACCGAGGATAAAATCGAAAAGGTCGTGCAGGGCGTCCTCAAGGGCGAAACCGGCGCGCGCCTGGCGGCCTACAACGAGATCTGCATGCGCTGCGGTCTCTGTTCCGAGGCCTGCCACTTCTACCTCTCCCACGACGGCGATCCCAGCTACTCACCCGTGGGCAAGGTGCAGCAGACCATGGCCCAGCTGATCAAGAAGAAGGGCCGGGTCAGCCCGGACGATATCTACGGCATGGCCCAGATCGCCTACACCGAATGCAACCTCTGCCGCCGCTGCGTGCACTTCTGCCCCGTGGGCATCGACACCGGCTACATCATGAGCACGGTGCGCCGCATCTGCCACAAGCTCGGAGTCACGCCGCAGTACATCCAGGACACGGCCCACAGCCACTCGGCCACCTTCAACCAGATGTGGGTCAAGGACGACGAGTGGCCCGACTCCCTGCAGTGGCAGGAGGACGAGGCCCGCGAGGAGTTCCCCGGCCTGCGCATCCCGCTCGACAAGGAAGGCGCGGACATCTACTACTCGGTCATCGCGCCCGAGCCCAAGTTCCGCACCCAGCTCATCTACCAGGCCGCGGCCATCTTCAACGCCGCCGGCGTGGACTGGACCATGCCCTCCGAGCCAGGCTGGGACAACTCGGACATGTGCATGTTCACCGGCGACTTCGAGATGATGGGACGCCTCAAGCGCCGCCACTTCGAGTCCGCCCAGAAGCTCAAGGTCAAGCGCATCGTCATGGGCGAGTGCGGCCACGCCTTCCGCTCGATCTACGACATGGGCAACCGCTGGGTGGCCTGGAAGATGTACCCCGTGCCGGTCATCCACTCCATCGAGTTCTTCTGGGAACTCATGAAGCAGGGCAAGATCAAGTTGGCCAAGAAGTACCCCGGTCCGGTCACGGTGCATGACCCCTGCAACGTGGTCCGCGGCCGCGGCCATCATGAGAAACTCCGCGAGCTGGTCCGCTTCCTCATCGACGGCGAGATCATCGAGACGGCCTCCAACCGCGAGCACAACATCTGCTGCACCGCGGGCGGCGGCGTGATCAACTGCGGCCCGCCGTTCAAGAACGTCCGTCTTGCCGGCAGCAAGGCCAAGGCCGACGAGCTGCGGGCCACCGGCGTGAAGACCATCGTGGCCCCCTGCCACAACTGCCACGGCGGTCTGGAAGACACGGTGAAGCGCTACGAGTTGGGCATGCACATCAAGTTCCTCGGCGACATCATCTACGAGTGCATGGAAAAGCCGAGCTAGGATCGCTGGAGGAAAACAATGAAGAAAGCCACCATTGCCGTCCTGCTGGCCCTCTGGGTGCTGGTCCCGGCTTTGCGGGTCGCCGCCCAGGACGATCTCAAGGAGATCAAGTCGGAGGCCTTCGGCACGCTCCAGCGTCCGGCCGTGCCCTTCGACCACAACGTCCACAACGAGAAGGCCCAGATCGAGGACTGCCTGGCCTGTCACCACAGCGGCGAGAACGGCCGCCAGGACAAGACCACCGGCAGCGAGGGCACTCCCTGCTCCGAGTGCCACAAGGTCAAGCCCGCGGGCAAGACGACCTCGCTCATGCGCGCCTACCACAAGCAGTGCATCGGTTGTCACACGGAAAAGAAGAAGGGCCCCGTCGCCTGCGGCGAGTGCCACATCCGCAAGTAGTCTCCAACACCGGGGGGCGGGGCCGTCCCGCCCCCCGGCTTTTCCCAGGACCCGCCACCCAGCGACAGGAGGCGACCAGCCATGCACCTGTCCACGCGAAGCCGCTACGGCGTCCGCATCGTTCTGGACGTGGCCCTGCACCAGGCCGACGGCCCGGTGAAGGTTTCGGACATCGCCCTGCGCCAGAGCATCTCGCACAAGTATCTGGAGAAGATCATCATCAGCCTGCGCCAGGCGAACATTCTCAGGAGCGTCCGGGGCTGCCGGGGAGGCATCCTCCTGGCCCGGCCCAAGGATGAGATCACGGCCGGAGAGCTGGTGCGCGTGCTGGAGGGCAAGAAGGCCCTCACGGACTGCGCCAACCCCGACACCCGCTGCGTGCCCTGCCAGCGCACCCAGGGCTGCCCGGCCCAGCGCCTCT
The DNA here is from genome assembly GCF_023660105.1 of Desulfovibrio aminophilus. Classification (NCBI taxonomy): domain Bacteria; kingdom Pseudomonadati; phylum Thermodesulfobacteriota; class Desulfovibrionia; order Desulfovibrionales; family Desulfovibrionaceae; genus Desulfovibrio; species Desulfovibrio aminophilus. Next base: position 16,802 of record NZ_JAMHGA010000037.1, read on the forward strand.
GGTTCGAGGCCAGCCGCGCCCTGTTCGACACCCTGGACAACATCACCATGGCCGACGTCATCGCCTGGCAGGGCGAGATGCAAGAGGACTCGGCGGCCTTCTGCCGCCTGCCCCGCTGCCTGGATCAGGCGGGCGAACCGCGCGTCAGCCTTTCCTTCTGACTCCGCCCGGACGGACGAAAAACGCCGGCCTCCCATCCAGGGAGGCCGGCGTTTTTCGTTGGCGCTGGGTTTCGGCCTAGAATTCCAGGTGACCCGGGGTGCGCGGGAAGGCGATCACGTCGCGGATGTTGGTGATGCCCGTGACGAGCATGAGCAGGCGCTCGAAGCCCAGGCCGAAGCCCGCGTGCGGGGCCGAGCCGAACCGCCGGATGTCGAGGTACCAGCTGTACTGCTCCGGGGTCATGCCCGTCTCCGTGATCCGGCGTTCCAGCACGTCCAGCCGCTCCTCGCGCTGGCTGCCGCCCACCAGCTCGCCGATGCGCGGCACGAGCAGGTCCATGGCTCCCACGGTGCGGTCGTCGTCGTTGAGCCGCATGTAGAAGGCCTTGATCTCCTTGGGGTAGTCGTAGACGATGACCGGCCGTTTGAAATGCTCCTCGCAGAGGTAGCGCTCATGCTCGGTCTGGAGGTCCACGCCGTAGCCCACGGGGAACTCGAAGGCCTTGCCGGACTTGGCGAGGATATCCACGGCCTCGGCGTAGGGCAGGCGCACGAAGGGGTCCTTGAGGATGCCCTCCAGGGTCGGCCGCAGCTCCTTGTCCACGAAGTTGGCGAACAGGTCCAGATCGGCGGCGCAGCGCTCCACGGCCCAGCCCACCGTGGCCTTCACCATGTCCTCGGCCAGGTTCATGTCGTCGGTGAGGTCCGCGAAGGCCATCTCCGGCTCGATCATCCAGAACTCGGCGCAGTGCTTGGGCGTGTTGGAATTCTCGGCCCGAAAGGTGGGGCCGAAGGTGTACACGTCGCCCAGGGCCAGGGCCAGGAGTTCGCCCTCCAACTGACCGGAGACCGTGAGATGGGCCGGACGGCCGAAGAAGTCGGCCGCACCCAACTCGGCCGCGCTCTTGCCGCCCCACTGGGCCGGGTCCAGGCTGGTCACGCGGAACATCTCGCCCGCGCCCTCGCAGTCCGAGCCGGTGAGGATGGGCGTATGCACGTAGAAGAAGCCCCGGTCGCGGAAGAACTGGTGCACCGCGAAGGACATCTCGGAGCGGATGCGCAGCATGGCCCCGTACTTGTTCGTGCGCGGCCGCAGGTGGGCGATGGTGCGCAGGAATTCGTCGGAGTGGCGCTTCTTCTGCAGCGGAAAGGTCTCCTGGTCGGCCGCGCCCAGGAGCTCCACGCTCCGGGCCTTGAGCTCCCACTTCTGCCCCTTGCCGGGCGAGGGCACGAGGTCGCCGCCCAGGGCCACGGCCGCGCCCGTGCCGATGCCCTCCAGGGCCCGCACGATCTCCGGGGTGTGGTCGATGACGGCCTGCAGATTCTTCAGGCAGGAGCCGTCGTTGACCTCCAGGAAGGAAAAGCCCTTGGAGTCGCGCTTGGTGCGCACCCAGCCCTTGACCACGATGTCCGTCAGGGGCGCCTCGGCGTTCAGCGCCGCGTTGATCTTGATCCGTTGCATGTGGCGATCCTTTGCTTATGAGGGATTTCCAGCCGGCTCCAGGTCCAGCTCCAGAACCTGGCCCGGCTTGTCGTACAGGAACACGTCCGATCCTCCGGCAGCCAGCAGCGGCCGGACGTCCTTGAGCCAGGCCGTGCGGCCGAAGGCGTGCATGGGCACCAGCACCGTGGGCCGCACCGTGTTCGCGAACTCGGGGCCTCCGGCGAGATTGGCCAGCCGCCGGTCCACGTTGGTGAAGGCGATGTCCACGGGCCGCCGGGCGATACGCTCCACCGCCTTGGTGAAGAACTCCGCGGTGAAGGCCTGCTCGGCCTCGGAGGCCGTCTCCCAGACCCAGGCCGCCAAGTCGCCGCCGAAGTAGATCCGCGCCCCGCCCACCTCCACGAGATAGGCCACGCCCAGGTCGTTGGACATGAGCGTCTCGATGACCAGCCCCGAAAAGGAATACGTCTCGTCCGGCTCCACCACCAGCGCGCCCGGGGGCACGGCCGCCGGATACATCTCGGCCACGTCGTCGGAGATCACGAAGTCGGCCGAGGCCGCCCCGGCGCAGGCCGCGGCCAGGTCCCGGCGGAAATGGTCGTCGTGGCTGTGGGAGGCGAAGGCCGTCACCTTGCGGCCCTCCAGCGCCAGCGACAGAGCCTCCGAGGCCCGGCGCTTGAGGTATTTGCTCTCCGGGCAATCGAAAAGGAGGGTCCGGCCGCCGATGTCCAGAAGAAAACAATTATGGAAGATGTACGTGAGCCTGACGCGCATGCCCGGATGAATCATATCCCCGGGCAAAAGGCAAGGCGGCGGGTTGCCGGGCAGGTCGGCTTGGGCTACAACCGGGCCCTGAACGCTGCTTTCCGAGGATGCCCATGGGATTCTTCTCCAAGCTGAAGACGCTCTGGGGCGGCGCGGCCCCCGCCGAAACCGCCCCCGCTCCCGAAACCGCCCAGGCGGCCCCCGCCCCGGCCCCGCAGGAGCGCCCCGCTCCCACCCCGGCCGCGCCGGAAGGCGAATGGCGGGACGCCCTGACCTTGGCCCTGCGCCAGTCCGAGCCCCGGCTCTCCGTCTGGCTCGGCCACGTGCTCTCCGGCGTCGCCGAGGCCGGGCCGCTCCTGCGCGAACGCCTGCTCTTCCTGTTCCAGGCCCTGGACGCCCCCGATGCCGAGGCCGAGTCCTTCGTGGCCGACTTCGAGTCCTGGCTCGCGGCCATGGGCTATCGCGGGGTGGACGAATTCCGCTCCGAACTGCAGTACCGGCTGGCCCTGGCCCTGGACCTGGAGGACGAGGAGGACGAGCGCGACAGGCTCTTCCTCAAGCTCTCCGAGGGCCTGGCCAAGACCCGCGAGCAGATCACCAAGCGCATCGACACCCTGCTGGCCGGAAACCGGGCCATCGACGAATCCTTCTGGGAGGAGTTCGAGGAAATCCTGATCATGGCCGACGTGGGCTTCGAGGCCGCCTCCAAGCTCATGGAGAGCCTGCGCGCCCGGGTGCGCAAGGCCGGAATCCGCGAGGCCGAGGGCTTCCGCGACCTGCTCAAGGAGGAGCTGGCCGACATCTTCAAGACGCCCAAGCGCATCCAGGCCGTGAACCCGCCCGAGGTGGTCATGATGGTCGGGGTCAACGGCGTGGGCAAGACCACGACCATCGCCAAGCTGGCCCACCGCGCGCGCATGCAGGGCCGCAAGGTGCTCATCGCCGCCGGCGACACCTTCCGGGCCGCGGCCATCGAGCAGCTGGAGATCTGGGCCACGCGGGTTGGCGCGGGCTTCTTCGCCAAGCAGGCCGGGGCCGATCCGGCGGCCGTGGCCTTCGAGGCCATGGACAAGGCCGTGGCCGAGGGCTACGACCTGCTCCTCCTGGACACGGCCGGACGCCTGCACACCAAGGCCAACCTCATGGAAGAGCTGAAAAAAATCAAACGGGTGCTGGACAAGAAACACCCCGGCGCGCCGCACCGCAGCATCCTGGTCATCGACGCCACCACGGGCCAGAACGCCCTGTCCCAGACCAAGCTCTTCCACGAGGCCGTGGGCGTGGACGAAATCGTGCTGACCAAGCTGGACGGCACGGCCAAGGGCGGAGTCGTGGTGGCCGTGACCCTGCAGTTCCGCATTCCCATCACCTTCGTGGGCCTGGGCGAAAAGATGGAGGACCTGCGGCCGTTCAACGGCGAGGACTTCGCCAAGGCCCTGCTCTGCTGAGGAGCGAGGAGCGCATCATGCCCGCGGTCGAGGAACACTACTCCCGGCATCTGGCCGCCTTCTACGACTGGCTTTGCGGCGGCTTCGAGGCGGCCGTGGAGCGCAACCGGGGCCTGCTGCGCCGGTTCGTCCCGCCCGCCGGACCCGGGGCCTCGGCCCTGGACCTGGGCGCGGGCTCGGGCCACCAGTCCATCCCCCTGGCCGAGTCCGGCTACGCCGTGACCGCCGTGGACTCCTGCGCGGAGCTGCTGGCCGTGCTGGAGGAGAAAATGGGAGACCTGCCCATCCAGGCCGTGCGCGCGGACATCCTGGCGCACCTGGAGCGGGAGGCCGGGACCTTCGACCTGATCCTCTGCATGGGCGACACGCTCACGCACCTGCCGGACCAGGACGCCGCACACGCCCTGCTGGCCCGGTCCGCGCGCCTGCTCAAGCCCGGCGGCGTCCTGCTCCTGTCCTTCCGGGACTACGCCTCGTCCACGCCGGAAGGCCTCTCGCGCTTCATTCCGGTGCGCGCCGACGACACCCGCGTGGCCACCTGCTTCCTGGAGTACGGGACGACCCACGTGCAGGTGCACGACCTCCTGCACACCCGCCAAGAAGACGGCCAGTGGGCCTTTTCCGCCGGCGTCTATCCCAAGTGCCGCCTCGCGCCGGAGGCCGTGCGCGCCGCCCTGACCGGGCTCGGACTCCGGGACATCGGGATGGAGAGCGAGCGCGGCATGGTCTTCCTGCGCGCCGAAAAGGCCTAGGCGGCAAAACGCCGTGGCCCGCAATATCGAGATCAAGGCCCGCGTCGCGGACATCGCCTCGGTCGAACCCCTGGCGGCCGCCCTGGCGGACCAGGGCCCGTTCGAGATCGACCAGGACGACACCTTCTTCGCCTGCCCCAACGGTCGGCTCAAGCTGCGCGTGCTGGCGGAAAACGACGGACAGCTCATCTTCTACCGCCGGGCCGACAGCGCCGGGCCCAAGGAATCCTTCTACGTCATCAGCGCCACCAGCGAACCGGACACGCTGCGCGAAACCCTGGCCCTGGCCTATGGGCCGGCGGGCCGGGTGCGCAAGCGCCGCACCCTGTACCTGGCCGGGCGCACCCGCATCCACCTGGACCGGGTGGAGGGGTTGGGGGAGTTCCTGGAGCTGGAGGTGGTCCTGGCCGAGGGCGAGGCCCTGGAGACGGGACTGGCCGAAGCCCACGGCCTCATGGCCCGGCTCGGCGTGGAGCCCGGGCAGCTGCTGGAAGGGGCCTACGTGGACCTGCTGGCGGGGGAAAAGAACGGCTAGGCCGTTGATATAACGCCACAACCAACAAGAAAAAAACGATCCCGGCCAGTCCTTAAGACTTTAATATTCACCATCTTGACTGGGCTCCATCATAATGAAATCAGAAGAAGATAGATTATATCGCTTTCAAAAAGCCTGTGATTGTATTCAATCGCATCCTAGAAACAAAAATTTTGTGAGTCTAATTGAACCGAACCGTGATATTTTTCGCGAATTTCGATTAATCTATTCCACCGATGATGACGAGTACAGATTAGGGAATATTAAGCTTAGTGAAATATACACTAAGTGCTCATCACTGATAAAATTTTATTATGGAAATGGTCTTTTATTTTTTAGTGATCAAATTTACGATAGTATTATTAATAATAAAAATGCAGAAATATGTATTGATTACTCTTTTATTTTTGATTCTAATGTTGCAATACAATTAAAAAATTTTATGTTCGGAAATATTCCTAGCCCAATAAATAGGTTTTTTGAACTAATAAATTATATAAAATTGCACAAGATAAACTGTGATATAATTTTTTTTATTCTTGAATACATGCAATATGCAATGAACCCCAAAAAGCCATTAATATACGACACGATATTTGCGTTCAAACAATTTGATCAACTAAAATGCACCGAAATTACTTCTGACTTCAAACAATTGTTAATTAGAATTGACAAAAATATCGCCGCACAAAATGCAAATTTAGCACTAAATATATTTAACAGAGACCATAACATACAACTATTATTGCACTATCATTCGATTTCATACATGCTATTGCTGAAAACAATAATTATACAAAAAAACTCACCAGCAAACCATATTAACAAATTATCTGAGTTAATTAATTATTGCATAACCAAGACAGGAAGATTCTTAAAAACAGAGATGTATTTTGCATGGAAAATATTCAAATTTTGGAAAAAACATAAATATCTCCAGCAAATTGTAAATATAAACTCCGATCAAAAAGCAACCAATCGGATCAAAATGATCCGAAGAACTAGCTGGGATCTATTCTCTATCAGATTTCAAGAAATATACTCAACAACAAATGGCATTGGACACTTCTTCATCCCATTCTTTGTTTCATTTGAAAATAAATTAATAAACTTCTCAAAAAAATGCCCTGTAAAATGCCTTATTGTTGACGATAAGACAGGAATGGCAAATACGATATTCGAAGATGACAATGAGTTCAATGATGATATCACTAAAATAGATAAAAATATTCTACAGCAATTGACAAACAAAAAAAATATTAGAGCTAGACTAAAAAACAACTGCCACAACAACGATATTGAGAATAATATCATGACGCTAGAAAGCGAATTTAATAAACTCTTTTAATCTGATTACACAAAAACAAAAAAATGATGCACGAAAAGCCACTTGTAAATTTTTAAAACTTAACTCGGTAGAATACCTAGTCAAATTTGCCAATCACCGTCTGCGAACGGATTCGATTAATCAATCGTTACGTCAAAACGCCACAGCCAGCAGCAGGGCCGTGATCCATCCCCTCATTCCCCGTCCCATGACGCCTCCCTCAGTCCCCGGAACCGCGCCGGTACTGCGGCAAGCCGCGACGGAGCCGGTCCGGCAGCATCGCCAGCACCGCCCGTTCCAGGGCCGCGCCGTGGCGGCGGTACTGGACCCCGGCGGCGATGGCGAGCAGGCCGATGAGACTCAGGACGAAGGGGAAGGCCAGGGAATCCTTGAACACGTCCCAGGCCAGGTGCCCGAGGTACCCGGCCACGCCCAGGGAGCCGAAGACCAGGAACACCCGCCGCTGCACGAGGATGGAGACGAGGAGCAGGCCCACGTTGACGCCGCAGTACGCGAGCTTGCCGAGTTCACTGTGGCTCTCCATGACGCTCAGTCCGCCCCAGAAGGCCATCAAGCCGAAAAGATAGCCCCAGAAGGCGAAATCCTCCCGCGTCCGGCGGTCCACCACGTAGGTCGCGGCCAGGACGACCAGGCCGAAGCAGACCGAGACGAGCTTGCGCTCGTCCCAGGAGAAGTCCTCCCGACCCAGCAGGAGCGGGGTCAGGTCCATGGACATGTACCAGAGCGCGAAGGCCACGGGGAAGGTGAGAAAGGGGAAACGGAAGAAGCGCAGGGCCAGAAGCCCGGCCAGCACGGTTCCGGCTTCCATGAGCAGCCAGCCGCCGCGCACCAGGACGTGGTATTTGGCGAACGCGCCCGGAACATCCTGGGGCCAGATGCCGGTGAGCACTTCCAGGCCGTAGATCGCCAGCGGCGTCATCCACACGGCCAGGGTGACGAGCAGCCCGCCTGGCGCCCGGTACCCGGCCTTGGTCCAGAGCCACCAGCCCACGGAGGCGAAGGCCCCGGCGTAGGCCAGGGCGATGAGCAGCAGGCCGAGCCCGCCGAACCGCTCCCAGCTCTCGTTCATGAACCAGCCCATGGCGCCCATGACGAGCAGGGCCCCGAAATAGTAGAGCAGGTGCTGGAGGTCGAACTGGGGCCGCTGGGCGTTCCGCTGGAGCAGAAACTCCCACAGGCCCTCGGCCCGCGAGGCGTCGAGAACGCCCTGGTCCACGGCCAGATCCAGGTCCTTGCGCGTCAGCCGCATGCCCGCTCCTTCAGTTCGTTTCAGCGTCATTTGGACGGAGGATGATGAACACGGTTCCCGGGAACCAGCTCACGGCGCGCCCTCCCCGCCGCCTCCGGCGCGGGGAAAACCATCGGCCACGGCGGCCTCGAAGCCCTCGAACGACAGCCGCCCGTGGTGCAGGAAGAGCCGTTCCCCCTCCCCGTCGCCATAGAGCGGATCGCCCACGATGGGCAGGAGCACGTGCGCCAAGTGGGCCCGGATCTGATGCCGCGCGCCCTTGCGGATGACCACCTTGAGCAGGGTCCGGTCATGATCCTCGTCGTACTCCAGGGGCTCGGCCCGGGTCCAGCGCAGGGGGCTCTCGTCCTCATGCGCCAGCACCTTCGTCTTCTTCCGGTCGTCCGTGTCCAGGGCGTTCATCACGGTCACGGGCCATTCCAGGCAGCCGCGCACCAGGGCCTGATACTCCTTGGTCACCCCGCCCGCGTCCTCCAGCTCATGGTAGCGCGCGGCGGCCTCGGGCGTGAGCCCGGCCAGGACGATGCCGGAGGTGAGGAAGTCCAGGCGGTTCAGAAGCCGGGCCCCGCGCCCGGGCAGCAGCCCGGGCAGCAGCCGTTCGACGCTCGGGTTGTCGCGGCCCGCGATGGCCGCGCTGTGCATGCCGCCGGGCTTGAACAGCGCGGCGTAATCGCCCTGGATGGACAGGAGCCGCGCGGCGGCAGCCGGGGACGGCTCCTCCGGCTCCCGCGCCGCCAGGGCCAGGCGCTGCCCGGCGTTCACGCGGAAGCCCTTGGCCCGGGCCCGGCCGTCCACCAGCACGGCCCCGGTTTCCCAGGCCCGCCGCCGCTCCCGCAGGGAGCTGCCGGGCAGGAGGAGTTCCAGGGCCTGGTCCAGCCGCGCGCCGTCCATGTCCTCGGGGACCGTCACCTCGTTCATCCACTTCCCATACGGCCGAAGCGGACACACGGCAAGCGAGTGCTCAGGCTTTGACGCCCGGGACGAAAGGCCCTACACAGAACCATTCGGCCGAATCCCGCGGCCGCATCCCGCAGCAAACCAAAGGAGCGTTCCATGTCCTTCGACGTGCTCTGGCTCTCCCGCGCCGACCTGGATTCCCTTGGCCTCGGAATGCCCGCCATCATGGACGCCGTGGAGCAAGGCTTCGCCTGCCTCGGCCGGAACGAGGCCGAGATGCCCGCCAAGATCGGCATACATCCCCGCCACGACTGCTTCATCCACGCCATGCCCTGCTGGATCGGCGGGGCCGTGGACCGCTGCGGCATCAAGTGCGTGTCCGGCTACCCGCCGAACCAGAAAAAGGGCCTGCCCTACATCACCGGGGTCATGGTGCTCATCGACCCGGAGACCGGCCTGACCCAGGCGGTCATGGACGCGGGCTGGGTCACGGCCTGGCGCACGGGCGCGGCCTCGGGCGTGTACGCCAAGCATTTCGGCGACCCGGATTCCGAGGTCGTCTCGGTCATCGGCCTGGGCGTGCAGGGCCGGGTCAACCTCCTGGCCTTCAAGGAGGTCTTCCCCAGGATCAAGCAGGTGCGCTGCTTCGACCCCGTGGCCGGACAGCCCGAGCGCTTCCTGAAGGACATGGGCCCGGCGCTGCCCAAGGCCGAGTTCGTGGTCTGCGGGGACGTGAAGTCCTGCGTGGCCGACGCCGACGTGGTCGTGACCTGCACGCCCATCGTGGAAAAGCCCGAACGCTTCCTGCCCCGCGCCTGGCTCAAGGAGAAGGTCCTGGCCGTATCCGTGGACTACGACTCGGCCTTCGCCGAGGACGTCATGGCCGCCACGCCCTGCTTCGTCTGCGACAACGCCAACCAGTACCTCTGGACCCGCGACCAGGGCGTCTATTTCCAGAACGGCTACCCGGACAAGGGCCGGGTCTACGCGGACATGGGCCAGATCTGCGCCGGGAAGAAGCCGGGCGTGCGCGACGGGCTGCGCGCGGCCGTGCTCATGGGCATCGCCAGCCACGACGTGATGACCGCCTCCCTGGCCTTCGACCTGGCCAGGGCCAAGGGGCTGGGCAGCGTGGTCCAGCTCTGATGGCGGGCTATCTCCTGGTCCTCTGCGCGGCCGTGCTCTGGGCGCTCATCGGGCCGTTGTCCAAGTTCATCTTCGCCGAGGGCGTCACGCCGCTGGAGGTGGCCTTCTGGCGCTCCACCATCGGCTGGTGCCTGTTCGCGGCCCAGGCCCTGGCCCTGCGGTCGGGACAGCGGGCGCGGTCCAAGGACCTGCCCGCCCTGGCGGCCTTCGGCCTGGTCGGGGTGGCGCTCTTCTACGGCTCCTACCAGGTGGCCATCGAGCACGTGGGCGCGGCCCTGGGCGGGGTGCTCCTCTACACCGCCCCGGCCTGGGTGGCCCTGCTCTCCCGGCTGATCTTGGGCGAACCCGCGACCCCGGCCAAGCTCTTCGCCGTGGCCGCCACGATCCTCGGCGTGGCCCTGGTGAGCCTCTCCGGCGGCGGCACGGTGACGCCCTCGGCCCTCGGTGTCCTGGCCGGGCTCACGGCCGGGTTCACCTACGCCCTTTACTACATCTTCGGAAAGAAGTTCCTCACCCGCTACGACACGGCCACCCTCTTCCTCTACGCCCTGCCCGTGGGTTCGCTCTGCCTCCTGCCCTTCGTGCACTTCACGCCCAAGTCCGCCTCGGCCTGGGCCCTGCTCGTGCTCCTCTCGGCCACCACCACCTGGGGCGGCTACTCGGTCTACTACGCGGGCCTCAAGCGCCTGGAGGCCACCCGGGCCGCAGTGGTGGCCACCCTGGAGCCGGTGATCACCGCCGGACTGGCCTGGTGGTGGTGGAACGAACGCTTCGGCGCGACCGGATACCTGGGCAGCGCCCTGGTCCTCTCGGCCGTGCTGCTCATGATCGCCGAGGGCGCGCGGCGGCGTCCGGGAGGGAGCCCGGCGTGAGCGGCTCGAGCATCCGCCAGGTCAAGGCCGCCGCTGGCTCGGGCAAGACCTTCGCGCTCACGGCCCGCTTCCTGGAACTCCTGGGCTCGGCCCAACGCGACGACCCGGGCCTGACCTGCCGGGGACTGCGGCCGGAGACCTACTCCTGGCCCGAGATCCTGGCCGTGACCTTCACCAACAAGGCCGCCGCCGAAATGAAGGAGCGCGTGCTCAAGGCCCTCAAGCGCTGCGCCCTGGACATCCGCGACGACGGCCAGCGGGCCGACTGGGACCATGCGCGGGCCGCCGGAGTGGTGGAGACCATCCTGCGCCGCTACCACCGCCTGAACATCCGCACCATCGACAGCCTGCTCGTGCTCCTGCTGCGCCTCTTCGCGCTGGAATACGGCATCCGGCCGGACTTCGAGGTGGCCTTCGAGGAGAACGACGTCTTCGACTTGGCCTATGAGCGCTTCGTGGGCCGCTGCGAAGACCCCTCGGGAACGGAGCGGGCCCTGCTGCTCACGGCCCTGGACACCTTCCTGCGCCACGAGAACCGCTCCGGCTTCCGGCCCGAGCGGGGCATCCGCGAACGGCTGCGGGAACTGGCCACCCTGCTCCAGGCCGAGGACGGGCCGCTGCTCACGGACCAGGACGAGCTGGCCGACCTGCTCACCGCCTGCCGGGAACGCTTTCTGGAGGCCGTGACGCTCATGCGCGGCTTCCTGGACGAATACGCCCTGGCCCCGGACAAGCGCTTCCTGGCCTTTCTCCAGAAGTGCCGGGCGGTCCAGGGCTTCGACGAGCCGCCCAAGTCGGCCTACGCCGGAAAACCGCTCCTGGAGGACTGCCTGACCAAGGCGGGCAAGGCCCGGGTCACGGACCAGTGCGAGGCGGCCTACGACCTGCTCAAGACCGCCGCGGCCGCCTACCGCCGGGAATGGGCGGCGGTGAGCGGGGCCTACGCCTTGGCCCCGGCCCTGACCATCGCCGGGCTGCTGGTGGAGGACATGCGGGCCGAGTCGCGGCTGCGCGGGGTGGTGCCCATCGCGGCCCTGACCCGGGCCGTGCGCGACCTCCTGGGCCAGGCCGAGGCCGTTCCCGAGGCTTACTGCCGACTGGGCTCGCGGCTCTTCCACCTGCTGGTGGACGAGTTCCAGGACACGAGCCGGGCCCAGTGGTCGGCCGTGTCGCCCCTGGCCGAGGAGTGCCTGTCCAAGGGCGGCAGCCTGTTCTGCGTGGGCGACGTGAAGCAGGCCATCTACGGCTGGCGCGGCGGCGACGCCTCGCTCTTCGACGAGGTGCCCCGCCGTCCCGGGCTGGCCGACCTGGCCGAGAGCGTCACGGCCGAGACCCTGCCGCGCAACTGGCGCAGCGCTCCGGCCGTGGTGGACTTCAACAACGCCTTTTTCAGCCGTTTGGCCGAGCCGGACACCGCCGGAGAACTGGCCGGGGAAATCCTGGGCGAGGCCCCGGAGGAGGAGCGCGGCGCTCTCGCCGGGGAGCTGGCCCGGGTCTTCGCCGACGCGCGCCAGGACATGCCTGGGGAATACGACGGCCCCGAGGGCTTCGTGCGCCTGGCCCGCCTGCCCGGCGGCACGCGCGAGGAGTTCGAGGCCCGCACCCTGGAGGCGCTGCGCGGCCTGATCCAGGATCTCGCCGCGCGGCGGCCCTACCGGGACATCGCCGTGCTCGTGCGCGACAACCGGCAGGCGGGCCTGGTCTGCGAACAGCTCGTGGCCCTGGAGATCCCGGTGGTCACGGAGAGCAGCCTGCTCCTGGCCCGGCACCCCGTGGTGCGCCAGCTGGCCGCGTTCCTGGAATTTCTCGACTTCCCGGCCGACGATCTGGCCTTCCTGGCCCTGGTCTCCGGGCCGGTGTTCCAGCGGGCCGCCGGGCTCGATCCCCTCCGGGTGGCCGAATGGCTCGTGGACCGGGAGCGCGGCGGCCTGGGCCGCCGTTTCCGCCAGGACTTCCCGGAGGTATGGGAACGCGCGCTCAAGCCCTTCTTCGACAAGGCCGGGCTGCTCACGCCCTACGACCTGGCCCAGGCGGCCGTGGAGCGCTTCGGCGTGGCCGCCGCCGAGCCCGGGGCCGAGCTGTACGTGCGCCGTTTCCTGGAGGTGGTCCACCTGGCCGAGGAGCGCGGCTGCCGTTCGCTCTCGGCCTTCCTGGACTTCTGGCGCGGCCAGGGCGCGGAGGAGAAGGTGCCCCTGCCCGAAAATCTGGACGCGGTCCAGGTGCTCACCGTGCACAAGTCCAAGGGACTGGAGTTCCCCGTGGCCGTCGTGCCGTTCCACGACTGGTCCCTGCGACCCCAGGACGGGCTGCTGACCATCGAGCTGCACGGCGAACGCCTGCTCACCCCGGCCCGCGAGGCCCTGGGGCCGGAATACCGCGAGCGGGCGGGCCGCGAGGCGCGCGAGCAGCTCCATCTGCTCTACGTGGCCTGGACCCGGGCCCGAGAAGAACTGTACGGATTCTTCCCGGACGCGCGCGAGGACAAGCGCCGTCCCCCGGCCCTGGCGGCCATGACCCGGCTCCTGGACATCCCGGAGGGAGAGACCGTGTTCGAACGCGGCCGCCCCGCCGAGGGCGGACCCCAGGATCGCGCCCGGCCCGAACCGCCGGAACCGCCCGCCCCGGCCGAGCCCGGCGAGGAGCTCACCGCCTGGCTGCCCCGGCTGCGGGTCTTCCGCCACTCCCTGGAAGACGTCTTCCTGGACCAGCGCCGCCGGGGCGAGATGGCCCACCGCGCCCTGGAACTGCTCCGGCCCACGGGCGACGACGCGGCCGACGCCCGCCGCGCGGCCCGGCTGGCCGTGCTGGATTTCCCCTTCGTGGGCGGCGGGGCCGACCTGGAGGACGAGCTGGCCGACCTGCTCCTCTGGGTCCTCTCCCGGCCGGAACTGAAGGACTGCCTGGGCCGGGGACTGGCCGAGGCCGAGGCCCTGGACGAAGAGGGCCGGACCCTGCGCTGCGACCGGCTCGTGCTGAGCGGGGACGAGGCCCTGGTGCTGGAATACAAGACCGGCCGCCCGGACCCGGAGCACGAGACCCAGGTGCGCCGCTATCTCAAGCTGGCCCGGGCCCTGCGGCCCACGGTCCGGGGCCTGCTCGTCTACCTGGATCGGCGCGAGGTGCGCGAGGTGGCCCATGCCTAGCCCCGTGCGCCTGGTTCCCTGGAACAATCCCTTCGTGCCCGCCCTGGCCCGCTTTCTGGCCGGGCTCTGGGACCGGGGGCCGGAAAACATCCTGGTGGTCTTCCCCCACGAGCGGCCGCGCCGCTATCTGCGCCGCGCCCTGGCCGAGTTGCCGGGCCTGCCCAGGCCCACGCTCATGCCCGTGGTCCAGGACGTGCCCGGCCTCTTCGCGACCCTGGCCCGCGACCTCCGCCCGGCCCCGTCCCGCCGGGCCCAGCGTCTGGACCTGGCGGGCCTGCTCCACGACATCGTGGAACGCCTGCGAGGCTCGGGCCAGGGCCTGCTGGCCAAGCTGCCCCTGGACCGCCTGAAGTTCTTCCCCTGGGGCCTGCGGCTGGCCGCGCTCCTGGAGGAGCTGCTGCGCCAGGACGTGGAGCCGCCGGATCTGGACCAGGCCCGGGACGCGGTGGAGCCCTTCGCCGCCGCCCTGCTGGAGCAGCTGGGCGGCATCTTCTCGGCCTACGTGGCCGAACTCGGAGCGCGGGGCTGGAGCACGCCGGGCCTGGACTGCCGCGAGGTGCGGCAGAACATGGAGCGGGTCCTGGCGGGCCTGGAGGACACGACCGTGGTCCTGGCCGGGCACTACGCCCTGTCCGGGGCCGAGGACGCCCTGTTCCGGGCCCTCTGGGAACGCGGGGCCGAGGTGCTCTGGCACGCGGATCCGGCCCTGGCCACGGGCGCGCCGGTCCACTGGTGCGAGGAGGAGCACGGCCGCCGGCTGTCTCGCTGGGGGGCGCGGGCCGAGCTCCTGGAGGAGCCCGGCCCGAGGCTCATGCCCGAACTGCGCTTCCACGAGGGCTTCGACCTGCATTCCCAGCTGGCGGCCCTGGAGCGGGAACTGGCCGGGGCCCCGGAGAACACGGCCGTGGTCCTGCCCGACGCCGGGGCGCTCATCCCGGTGCTCCACCACCTGCCCGAGCGGGACGTGAACATCAGCATGGGCTACCCCCTGGAGCGCACGGCCCTGTTCCAGCTCCTGGAGACCGTGCTCACGCTCCAGGAGAACCGCACGGACAAGGGCTATCTCTGGCGCGACGTCATCGCCCTCATCCGCCATCCCTATCTCAAGATGCTCCCCGTGGGCCAAGGCCAGCCCCTGCGCGGCCTGTTCCACGCCTGGGAGCAGGAAATCCGCTCCGGGCGGCGCTTCCTGGACCCCTTCGCGCTGCCGCGCCAGTTCGACCAGGAATTGCCCGAGGAGGAGCGCGAGGCGGCCGGGGTTCTGCTGGAGGCCGTGCTGGACCGCTGCCTGTCGGCCTTCGAGAATCCGGCCACCCTGGCGGACCTGGCCCGGGCCGTGGACGGTCTGGCCCGGCTCCTGCACGAACACGGCGGCGGACTCTGGAAGCGCCATCTCCTGGACGCGGAATGCCTCTTCCGGCTCTTCGGCAGCGTGGTGCCCCAGCTGGGCCAGAGCGCCATCAGCCGCGATCCCTATCCGCGCGGCCTGCTCTTCTCCATCCTGCGGCGGCTCTGCGCCGATGAGCGCGTCTCCTTCGAACCCGAGCCGCTCACCGGGCTGCAGGTCATGGGCATGCTCGAAACCCGGCTCCTGCACTTCCGCCGCCTCTACGTCCTGGACGCGGTGGAGAGCCTGCTGCCCGGCCAGCCCGCCGCCGACCCGCTCCTGCCCGATTCCCTGCGCGTGCTCCTGGGCCTGCCCGACTCCCGCCGGCGCGACCACGTGGCGGGCTACACCCTGCACCGCCTCCTGCGCGGGGCCGAGGAGGCCGTGCTGCTTTACAAGAACGGCGTGACGCCCGGAGTGCTGGACGGCAAGAGCGTGCGCAGCCGCTTCGTGGAGGAGCTGCTCTGGGGCCTGGAGAAGGAGCGCGGCGCGCTCATCAAGGCCGGGGACGCCCCGCCCCTGCTGGCCGTCTCCTTCCGCGTCTCGGCCATTCCCGCCGGGGCCCCGGCCGTGCCCAAGGACGGCGCGGTGCGCGACCGGCTCCTGGCCCGGCTCACCTCGCGGGGTCTCTCGCCCTCGCGGCTGGACGACTACCTGGCCTGTCCCAAACTTTTCTTCTACCGCGTGCTCACCGGGCTGCGCCCGCCCCAGGAAGTGGACGAGGACGGCGATCCCCAGGTGGTGGGCTCCCTGGTCCACTCCGTGCTGGAGACCTTCCTGCGACCGCACCTGAACCGGCCCGTGCGGCTGGCGGACCTGGACGCCGAGGCCCTGGGCGACGCCTTCGCCTCGGCCCTGGAAAACAGCCCGGAGCTGGCGGGCATCCCCCTGGACCGCCGCCTGGCCCTGGCCCTGGCCGGACGCCACCGCCTGGCCCGTTACCTGGAATCCCAGGACGGCGAGACGACCATCCTGGCCCTGGAGCAGCCCATGAACGTCGCCGTCGAGGCCGCCGGACTGCGCCTGTCCCTGACCGGGACGCTGGACCGAGTGGACCGGCGCGAGGACGGGGTGGTGGTCCTGGACTACAAGACCGGTTCGAGCCTGCCGCGGCCGCGCTCCGGAGTCTGGCACGAGGACGCGCTCTGGGAGGCCCTGGCCGCCTGCGATCCGGCCCTCGATCCCCGGCCCGACCTGCTGGACGAGCTGGGAGACAAGCTGCGCGGGGTGCAGCTGCCGCTCTATCTCCAGATGGCGGCCCAGGCCCTGCCCGCGTCCCCGCCCCGCGACGCGGGCTGGGTGGAGCTGGCCCGCGAGGGCAAGGAAATCCTGCTCCTGGGCCGCGAGGCCGACGACGAACTGCGCGGCCTGCTCCTGCGCAACCGTCTGCCGGTGTTGACAGACTTCCTCGTCCGGCACATTGTCGGGGCCCCGGAATTCTTCCCCAGGCCCGGACGGCGGTGCGCCCATTGCGACTTCCGCGAGGCCTGCGGGGCGTAAGGAGATATCTCATGGAATATTCTCAGGGACGGACCGGCCGGGTCTTCGTGGTCAGGCTGGGCGACGGCGACCGCCTGCCGGACAGCGTCGAGGCCTTCGCGGCCGAACAGAACATCCACCGGGCCGTGTGCTGGCTCCTGGGCGGCGCCGGCGGCGGCAGGCTGGTGGTCGGCCCCAGGAACGCCTCGGTACTGCCGCCCGAGGTCCTGCTCCAGCCCATCGAGGACGCGCACGAGATGGCCGCCGTGGGCACGATCTTCCCCGACTCCCAGGGCAGGCCGAAACTGCACATGCACGCGGCCCTGGGCCGCGAGGACCGGACCCGCACGGGCTGCGTGCGGCCCGGCGTGGACGTCTGGCTGGTGGGCGAACTCGTCATCCTGGAACTGCTGGACGTGGCCATGTCCCGCAAAAAGGACGCCGCCAGCGGCCTGGAACTGCTGGCCGGGGACTGACATGCGCAGCGCTGAAATCGTCATCTGCGGGGCGGGCATCGTGGGCCTGACCCTGGCCCGCGAATTGGTCCACCGGGGCCATTCGGACATCCTCATCCTGGACAAGGAGCCGGACATCGGCCGCCACGCCTCGGGCCGCAACAGCGGCGTGCTCCACTCCGGGGTCTACTACTCGCCGGGCACCCTGCGGGCGCGCTCCTGCCTGGAGGGCAACCGGCTCATGCGCGAGTACTGCCGGGAGCACGGCCTGCCGCTCAAGGAAAACGGCAAGGTCATCGTGGCGCGCACCGAGGCCGAGCTGCCCGGCCTGCGCGAACTGCACCGCCGGGCCACGGAGAACGGCGCGGACGTGAACCTCATCGACGAACAGACCCTGGCGGAGATCGAGCCCCTGGCCCGCACCGTGAGCCAGGCCCTGCACGTGCCCCAGACGGCCGTGGTGGACCCCAAGGCCATCCTGGCCCAACTGCGCCGGGAACTGAACGACTCCGGCAAGGTGCGCTTCCTGTTCATGGCCCGCTTCACGGGCCGCCCCGGGCCGCGCCAGGCCGAGACCACGGCGGGCCTGGTGAACTACGGCTTCTTCATCAACGCCTCCGGGGCCCACTGCGACCGCGTGGCCCACGCCTTCGGCATCGGGCGTAACTACTGTCTCGTGCCCTTCAAGGGCATCTACCGCAAGTTCGTTGGCCCGCGCGCCGACCTCGTGCGCGGCAGCATCTACCCCGTGCCGGACATCCGCAATCCCTTCCTGGGCGTGCATTTCACCCGGGGCGTGCACGACGACGTCTATCTCGGCCCCACGGCCATTCCGGCCTTCGGCCGCGAAAACTACGGCATCCTGGCCGGGGTGGACGGCGAGGCTCCCGCTATCCTCTGGCGCGACGCCGTGCTCTTCGCCACCAACCCCAAGTTCCGGGCCGTGGCCCTGGAAGAGCCGCGCAAGTATTTCTTCCGGCACTTCTTCAACGACGCCCGCAAGCTGGTCAAGGAACTGGACCCGGCAGACGTGGCGCCCACGCACAAGGCGGGCATCCGGCCCCAGCTGGTGGACCTGGGCACGCACGAGCTGGTCATGGACTTCCTGGTGGAGCGCGACCAGGAGAGCCTGCACGTGCTCAACGCCATCTCCCCGGCCTTCACCAGCTCCCTGTTCTTCGCCAGGATGCTCGCCGACGAGCACCTGAACTGACCGCGGGAGGAACTGAAAACGCGCCCTTTGACCCCGGACTTTTTGTCGTGTATGCGCAGCCGTTAGGGTGAATCTCGGCGGACGACGGCGACGGGGCAAGGGCTCCGTCCGACGCGCCCAACCGGATCGCCTTGGAGGACAGATGAACCTGCTGAAATGCTTGAAGGACTTCCCACAGCTGACCATCGGCGACCTGACCGCCCGCCTGCCCATCATCCAGGGCGGCATGGGCGTGGGCATCTCGCTGTCCGGCTTGGCTTCGGCCGTGGCCAACGAAGGCGGCGTGGGGGTCATCTCGGCGGCCATGATCGGCAACGCCGAGCCCGACATCGCCAAGGACCCCACCGGCGCGCACATCCGCGCCCTGACCCGCGAAATCCGCAAGGCCCGCGAACTGACCAAGGGCATCCTGGGCGTGAACGTCATGGTCGCCCTGTCCAACTTCGCGGACATGGTCAGCACCTCGGTGCGCGAGGGCGTGGACGTGCTCTTCTGCGGCGCGGGCCTGCCCCTGGACCTGCCCAAGTACGTCACCGAGGGGGCCAAGACCAAGCTCGTGCCCATCGTGTCCTCGGGCCGGGCCGCCGTGATCCTCTGCAAGAAATGGCTCTCGCGCTTCAACGTCCTGCCCGACGCCTTCGTGGTCGAGGGCCCCAAGGCGGGCGGCCACCTGGGCTTCAAGCCCGAGCAGGTGGACGATCCGGCCTACTCCCTGGAGCGCATCGTGCCCGAGGTCATTGAGGCCGTGCGGCCCTTCGAGGAGCAGTCCGGCAAGCGCATCCCGACCATCGCGGCGGGCGGCGTCTACACCGGCGAGGACATCTGCCGCTTCCTGGAGATGGGCGCGGCCGGGGTCCAGATGGGCACCCGTTTCGTGGCCACGGTGGAATGCGACGCCGACGAGGAGTTCAAGCAGGCCTACGTGCGGGCCAAGAAAGAGGACATCGTCATCATCCAGAGCCCGGTGGGCATGCCCGGCCGGGCGGTAAAGGGCCCCTTCCTGGAGGACGTTGCCCAGGGCAACCGCAAGCCCCGCGCCTGCGCCTACAAGTGCATCGTCACCTGCGACCACACCAAGAGCCCCTACTGCATCGCCCAGGCCCTGGTGAACGCCATGAAGGGCAAGCTGAAGCACGGCTTCGCCTTCGCCGGGGCCAACGCCTGGCGGGTGGACTCCATCGTCACCGTGCGCGAGCTGGTGAACCAGCTGCGCGACGACTTCCTGCGCTTCTGCGGCAAGAAGGACTAGAAGCGAACTCCAGGACGAAAAAAAGGGGCCGCGAGGCCCCTTTTTCTTTGTCCGACCGGCTGTCGGCTAGAGCTCGAAGCGCTTGGCCGAGATGATCGTGATGGGGTCGCTCGGCACGTCGGCGTGGAAGCCGGCGGTCTTGGTGCGGACCTTGGCGATCTTCTCCACGGCGTCCATGCCCTCCATCACCTTGCCGAAGACGCAGTAGCCGAAGCCGTCCGGCGTCTCGTCGCGGTGGTTCAGGAACTGGTTGTCGGCCACGTTGATGAAGAACTGGGCCGTGGCGCTGTGGGGATCGGGGGTGCGGGCCATGGCGATGGTGCCGATCTGGTTGGGCGTGTCGGCCCTGGCCTCGTTCTTCACCGGGCCGCGCGTCTGCTTCTCGCGCATCATCATGTCCATGCCGCCGCCCTGGATCATGAAGCCCTTGATGACGCGGTGGAAGATTAGTCCGTCGTAGAACTCGTCGTCCACGTACTTGAGGAAGTTCTCCACCGTCTCCGGGGCCTTGTCGGGCCAGAGTTCCACCAGGATCTCGCCCATCGGCGTCTCGATCAGGACCATGGGATTGCTCATTATTTCTCCTTTTCCCGAGGTTTTTTTTCGTCGGACGAGGCCCTGGGGTGGGCCTTGTCGTACACCGCCATGATCTGCTGCAGGTTGAGGTGCGTGTAGCGTTGCGTCGTGCTGATGCGCTCGTGCCCTAAAAGCTCCTGAATGTCACGCAGGTCCGCGCCCGCCTCAAGCATGTGGGTGGCGAAGCTGTGGCGCAGCATGTGCGGGTGCACGTGCTGGGGCAGCCCGGCCAGGGAGGCCAGGTGCTCCACGATGCGCGCGGCCTGGCGCCGGTTCAGGCGCTTGCCCTGGCGGCCCAGGAACAAGGCCTTTTCCAGGGGATCGGTGACGAAGGCGTGGCGCTGGGCCAGGTAGCGGTCCAGCCGCGTCCGGGCCGCGTCCGAAAGCGGGGCCAGACGCTCCTTGGAGCCCTTGCCCGTGACCCGGGCCACCCCCGAGGAGGTGTCCAGGTCGTTCACGTCGAGGCCCACGGCCTCGGAGACCCGCAGCCCGGAGCCGTAGAGCAGCTCGGCCAGGGCCAGGTCGCGCAGGCCCTCGGGGTCCGGCGGCAGCTTGGCCTCCATCAGGCCGATGGCCTGGTCCACGTTGAGCGCGCGCGGATGGCGCTTCTCCTGCTTGGGGTTGGAGAGCCCGCGCACGGGATCGCTCTCCACCAGCCGCTGGCGCAGGAGGAAGCGGAAGAAGCTCCGCAGGGCCGAGAGCTTGCGGGCCACGCTGCTCTTCTTGAGCCCCCGCCGGTGCAGCTCGGCCAAAAAGCCGCGCACGTGCTCCTTGGTGACCGTCTCCGGCTCCTCCAGGGACACGCCGCGTCCGGCCAGATGCCCGGCGAACAGGCGCAGGTCGTTTTCGTAGGCCGACAATGTGGCGGCGGAAAAGCCCTTCTCGGCCGCGAGATGCGCCAGGAATCCCTGGCATATCTCGGCCAGGGGCGGCGGGCTAGCGCTCCCTCTGGTCGAGGACATAGCAGCTCTTGGGGTTTTCCTTGGCCTTCTTCTTGAGTCCCATGGCGATGGAGGCGGCCTCGCCCGCGTGGCTCAGGCGGCGCTTCTCCGTGCTGAAGACCACGGCGATGGACACGGCCATGATGGGAAAGGTGCGCGTGACGCCCTGGCGGTCCACGGAGACGATGGAGCCCCTGGCTCGGTCTTCGGCGTCATAGAAGTGCGGCACGATGGAGTCGAAGCTCTGGACCACCCGGCGGCAGGCCTCCTCCACCAGGTCCGGGGGCATGATGAAGACGAAGTCGTCGCCGCCCACATGGCCCACGAAGGAGCGCACCCCGCCGAAGGCCCGGATGGTGTTGACGATGACCCGGGCGGTCATCATGAGCACCTCGTCGCCCCGGGAGAAGCCGTACTTGTCGTTGAAGGACTTGAAGTAATCCAGGTCGCAGTAGGCCAGGGCGAAGTCCTCGCCGCTGTCCACGCACTGCTGGATGCGCTGGAGGATGGACGTGTTGCCCGGCAGCTTGCTGAGCGGATTGGCGTCCAGGGCGCGCATGGCCCGCAGCATGGTCAAATTCACCCGGGCCCGGGTCTCCTTCGGGTCCAGGGGCCGGACCAGGAAGTCGTCCACCTCCACCTGATCCCAGTCCCGGGGCTGGTCCAGGCCCTCGCGGTCCATGACCAGGACCACGGGCAGCTGGCGGTAGACGTTCTCGCTCTTGACCAGGGAGGCCACCTCCGCCCCGCCGATGTCCGGCAGCCGCTCGTCCACCACCAGCAGGTCCGGCGGGTCGTTGAAGAGGTGCTCGATGGCCCGGCGGCCGCGCTCGAAAACCGTGAAGCGCATGCACTCCGGGGGCCAGAGCCCGGTGAGCAGCTCGGCCAGCTCCGTGTCCGGGGACAGGAGGAAGGCCTGCTGTCCGCGCAGCGGGCAGATGTCGTCCACAAGCGCCTCCTAGGCCAGGTCCAGGTCCGAAACGTCCGCCAGCTGGACCGCGAACTCGTCCAGCACGCGGTCCAGATCGGACAGCTTGAGCTTGAGCATCTCCAGGGCCTTGCGCGACAGCGGCGCGGCCTGGTCGTCGCCGCCGGTGCCGAACTCGTACACCCGCACGATGAAGTCGGCCACGTGCACCACGGCCGCGGTGTCGGGATAGAGTTGGGCCGTTTCCGGGGAATGGTGGTGGCTCATGCCCTCGCGGATGTTGCCGGGCAGGTTCCAGTGGCGGGCCAGCCAGGCGTTGACCCGGTCGTGGCCGAAGCCCATGACCGCGCGCTCGGCCTCGAACCAGCGCAGGTCCTTCTCGCGCACGGCGGCGGCCACGGCCTCGTGCAGCTCGGGCAGCTGCACCGCGCCGACCACCTTGCCCAGGTCGTGCAGGAGCCCGGCCACGGAAAACTCCTCGGGGTCGGGCAGCCCGGCGTGCTTGGCCACCACGTTGGCGGCCAGGGCGCAGCCCAGGCTGTGTTCCCAGAGCCCCTCCATGGCCTTGACCATCATCTCGAACACCGAAGTGGAGATGATGATGCCCCGGACCACGTTGAAGCCGAGCAGCACCAGGGCGTGCTGCACCGTGCCGATGCGGCCGGGAAAGCCGTAGACCGGGGAGTTGACCATCTTGAGGACCTTGGCCGAAAGCACCTGGTCCCGGGAGATGATCTTGGCGATCTCGTCGGTGTTGGCATTGGGGTCCTGCACGAGGCGGCTGACCTCGTCCAGCACCTTGGGCAGGGTCGGCAGGTCCTTGATGGACAGGATCTGCCCCTTCACCGAGGTCTTCAGGTCCTGTTCCATCTATTTGCCCTCGGCGGCCGCGCGGGCGGCCTGCTCGGCGGCCTTGAGCCGGAAATATTCGTTCAGGTAGCCGCGCACCTGGTCCATCCAGGCGTCGCCGGAGAGCCGCCGGAAGAGGTGGTCCAGGCGCTCCAGACGCCGGGCCGCCGAGGTGTCCACACCGGCGCCGGCCCCCTCCACGGGGTTGCCCTCCACGGTGATCCGGTCCACCTCCATGCCGCGCAGCCGCTCCAGGTGCGTCTCGGTGAGCTCCATGCCCGCGCCCATGACCACCATGCCGTTGTCGCGGGTCACGGGCTTGGCCAGTTTCATGCCCGGTTTGGCCAATGCCAGGGGAATCTTCTGCATGAGCGCTCCAGGGTTGTGCTGGCGGGATCATACCCCGCCTCGGCAGCGGGCTCAAGATCGAAAGCCTTCAGCTTCCGTAAGGCTCCTCGTCCTCGAACAGGGTGTAGTTCATGCCCGGCCACTGCCGGACGAGGCTCTTCATCTCCAGCAGGAGCAGGGCGCTCCCCACCTCGGCGCTGCCCAGCTCCAGCAGGCGGCACAATTCGTCGATGTGCGTCCGGCGCTCCCGCCTGAGCGTCTCCAGCAGGCGGCGCTCCAGTGGCGGCAGGTCGGCGGGCGGCTCGGGCGCGGGCCTGACCGCCGGGAGCGGAGGCCGAGGCCGCCCCGCCGCGCGCACGGGCCGCGGCACGGGACGGAGGGCCTCCGGGAACCGGGCCGGGGGCAGGTCCGGCGGCTCGAACTCCGCCGACGGCCCAGGCAGGTCGCCCAGGGCTTCCCTCAGCGGGCGGCGCAGGGCCTCCAGGATGTCCTCGGCCGTCTCCACCAGGATCGCGCCCTGCTTGAGCAGGTCGAGGCAGCCCACAAAGGTGGGCTGGCCCAGGGGTCCAGGCAGGGCGAAGACCTCGCGGCCCTGTTCCAGGGCTAGGCGGGCCGTGATGAGGCTGCCGCTTTTTGCGGCCGCCTCGGCCACCACCACGCCCAGGGACAGCCCGCTGATGAGCCGGTTGCGCACCGGAAAATGCCCTGGACGGGGCTCCACGCCCGGTCCGAACTCCGTGACCACCAGGCCGCGCTTGTTCAGCACCTCGCGCAGGTCGGCGTTGCGGGGCGGGTAGTCCTGATCCAGCCCGGCCCCGAGCACCGCGATGGACGAACCCGGGCCCGAAAGTCCGCCCAAATGGGCCTGGCGGTCGATGCCCTCGGCCAGGCCGGAGACCACGGTGACGCCCAGGCGGGACAGGCCGGTGCTGATGATCTCGGCCGCGCGCAGGCCCATGTTCGTGCAGGCCCGCGCGCCGACCACGGCCACGGCCGGACTGGCCAGCAGGCCCGCGTCGCCCTGGTAATAGAGCAGCGCGGGCGGGTCGGGCAGTTCACGCAGACGGGCGGGATAGCGCGGGTCGTCCCAGGTCAGCCGCTCCATGCGCGCGGCGCGGGCGGCGCGGTATTCCGCCTCGGCTCCGGGCCGCCAGGCCTCATGCCGAAAGGCGTGCGATATCTTGGGGCCCGCGAGCCCGCGAGCGTTCCAGGACGCGGCCTCGCGCACGGCGGCGTAGGCCGTGCCGCAGGCCCGCAGCAGGGCCGCGATCCGATGCGGCCCCAGCCCGGGGCAATGCCGCAGGGCCAGGCTGGCGAAGAATTCCTGATCCGGGGTGGCGCTCACGACGGGACGTCATCCCCCCAGGGCCTTGAGCCTCGCCCGCGCCGGGGCGGCCTCCTCGGACCGGGGGTACTCGTCCAGCAACGCCTTCAGGTAGAACACGGCGTTGGTCTTGTCGCCGGTGGCCTCGTAGGACAGGGCGCTCTTGTACAGGGCGGCCGAGGCCTTGGGGTGGCGGGGATACTTCTGGGTCACGTCCTTGAAGGTCAGGATGGCCTGGATGTAGTCCTTCTGGGCGTACCACGTCTCGCCGATCCAGTAGAGGGCGTTGGGAGCCAGGGAGTTGTCCGGGTAGCGGGCGAGGAATTCCTTCAGCGCGTCGCGGCCGGGGCCGGGCTTGTCCGCCAGGACGAGCTTGAGCCCGCGTTCGTAGGCGGCCTCGATCTCCTTGGCCGAGGGCGCGCGGGCCGGAACGATCTTGGCCGGAGCGGGCGCGGATTTGGCGGACTTGGACGCGGACGGGGGCGGGGCCTGGACAGTGGTGGGCGGCTGGGTCCAGGGCCGGGGCTCGGAACTGCGGGCCAACGGAGGCTCGGCCGGGGCCAGGCCAGCCGTGGCGGTCTGCTGGGCCTTGACCTCCTCCAGCTCCGTCTCCAGGCGTTTGAGGCGCTCCTCCAGGCGGGCCTCCAGATTCTTCAGGCGGTCTTCCTGGGAACGCTCGGCCTCCTGGAACTGGAGAAAACTCTCCTCCAGGCTGCGCAGACGCCATTCGGCGCTGCCGTCCGCCGCCGGATCGGACTTGGCCGCGCAACCGGCCAGAAGCGTGACGGCCAGCGCGCAGAGGCCCAGGAGAACAGGTCGTGCCGCGAGCGGGTATCTCATCTTCCCTGCTCCATAGGCCATGCTTCGGCATTTTGCAAGGAAACCGACGGGGTTCCCGCCGTCATTGGCACGGATGCGGCCTTGCCTCGGGGCCTGTTTTGAGGCAAAACCCAGGCCAGCCGCACAGGCGGCCCCCCCGACGGGGGTACTCACGAGGGAGTCTCTTCGCGATGGCGGAACTGCAAGGCACAGTGACCATTCTCTCCAGCGTTCTGGCCCCGGCGTTTTTCGATGTTCTGGGCCTGGCCGCCCTGGGCGCGCCCGCCCTGGCCGTGGCCGCGGAAATCCAGGGACGGGCCCAGCGCAAGGCCTTCCTGGACAAGTTCGCCCAGCACGTCTCGGTCATGGGCTTCGGCCTGCTGCTCCTGGTCCTGGTCGTGGGCGGGGGCGGAGCCGTCCTGGCGGGCATGCGTTTCCAGGAGATCATGTCCCGGCTCCACGCGCCGGGCTCTCCGCTCTACGCCTTCTACGCGGCCATGGGCCTGGCCCTGCTGACCCACGGCCTCTACCGCTGCACCTGGAAAATCGCCAAGGGCGCGCACTGCGGTCTGGGCGTCCTGGCCGCGCTCTCCTCCCTGGCCGCGATCCACGCCTCCCTGCCGGGACTGCGCGGCTTCGCCCCCCTGCTCTCCGCCGAGGGCCGGGACATGCGCCTCGCCGCCCTGCTCTTCCCCGGCCCGGGATCGCCGCTCTGGCCCTGCCTCATGCAGTACGCCGCGCTCTCTCTGGCCCTGGCCGGCGGCCTGGCCCTGCTCTTCCTCCTGCACCGCCGCGACCGCGACAACTACGGCCGCGACTACTACGCCTTCTCCATGCGCCGGGCCGCGAGCTGGGCCGCCTGGAGCCTCGTCCCGGCCCTGGCCGTGCAGCCCTGGATCCTGTTCAGCCTGGAGCCGGAGCTGCGCGCCCTGGTGCTGGTCTCCCCGGTGGCCATGCTCTGGGCCCTGGCCCTGGTGGTCATGCTGGCCTGCCTCCTGCTCTGGATGGCCGTGGCCCGCAGCGGCTCGCCCATGCGCCTCAAGGGCCTGATGGTCGTGGCGGGCTGCGGCATCTGGGTCTTCCACAGCCTGCTCCTGGCCGTGGCCGTGAACCTCTTCTTCTCCTGACGCCGCCGCGAACGACGAAAAAAAGGCCCGCCCGGCAAACCGGACGGGCCTTTTCGCTTACCGTCGCTCAGCGGGCCAGCAGGGTGGACAGGGCGTACACCTCGTGGGGGTCCAGGATGAGGACCACCGAGCCGTCGCCCATGATGGTCGCCCCCGAGATGCCCTTGATGTCGAAGGCGTTCAGGTAATGGCCCAGGGGCTTGATGACGATCTCCTGGCGCTCCAGAAGGCGGTCCACCACGATGCCCAGTCGGCGGTCGTTGTCGTGGATGACCACCACGGGCAGGATCTCGCGATTCTCCTCGTTGGAGGGCAGCTTGAGCAGTTCCGAGAGCTCCACGATGCCCAGGACCTCGCCGCGCAGGGTCACGGCCTTGCGCTTGTTCACGTCCGCCAGACGCTCGGTTTCGATCTTGGTGGTCTCCGAGACCGCGTCCAGGGGGATGGCGTAGGTGTGCCCGTTCACCTGGACCATGAGGGCGTCGATGATGGCCAGGGTCAGGGGCAGGGTCAGGGTGATGCGCGTGCCCTTGCCCACCTCGGAATGGGTCTGGACGTTGCCCTTGAGGTTCTTGATGTTGGTCTTGACCACGTCCATGCCCACGCCGCGGCCGGAGATGTCCGTGACCTTGTCCGCCGAGGAGAAGCCCGGGGCGAAGATGAGCTCGATGGCCTCGCGGTCGCCCAGGGCCTGGGCCTCCTCCTGGCTCATGAGCCCCTTCTTCACCGCCACCTTGCGCATCTTCTCGGGATCGATGCCCCGGCCGTCGTCCTCGACCTCGATGGCCACGGAGTTGCCCTTGTGGTAGGCGCGCAGCCAGACGTGGCCGGTGGCCTTCTTGCCCGTCTCCACGCGGTCCTGCTCGGACTCCAGGCCGTGGTCCACGGCGTTGCGCACGAGGTGCACCAGCGGGTCGCCGATCTCCTCCACCACGCTCTTGTCCAGCTCGGTCTCCTCGCCTTCCAGGATGAGCTCGACCTCCTTGCCGCTCTTGCGGGAGAGATCGCGCACCAGGCGCGGGAAGCGGGAGAAGACCGTCTGCACCGGGACCATGCGGACCTTCATGATCGTGTCCTGCAGGTCGTCGGAGATGCGGGCCATGGCGTAGGTGGTCTCGGTGAGCTGCTGGGCCACCAGGTGCACTTCCTGCTGTCCCTCCTCCAGGGCCCGGGCCAGCATGGAATAACGGTTGCGGTTGATGATCAGCTCGCCGATGAGATTCATGAGATGGTCGAGCTTCTGGTGGTCCACCCGGATGGTGGTGGAGACCTTCTGCTTGCCCGGTTCCGGCGCGGCTCCCCGCCCGTTGTCGGGCAGCGGGGGACCGGGATCGGGCCGGGGGGCCGGCTTGGGCGCGGCCTTGGGCGCGGGCTTGGGGGCCGCCGGCTTGGGCGCCGCGGCCGGGGCGGGCGCGGCCGCCGGGGCCTCGGCCTTGGGTTCGGGCTTGGGCTTGGCTTCGGGCTTCGGAGCCGCCGCCTTGGGCGCGGCGGACGGAGCGGGCGCGGCGGGCTGTCCGCCCTTGATCCGCTCCACTTCCTTGAGCACCATGTCGCGCAGGATGGCGAACTCCTGCTCCAGGATGTCGAGCATCATGCCGAAGCCGATGCCGGATTTGCGGCCCTGGTCCACCAGCTTGGCCGTGCGCTCGGCGTAGTCGCGCAGCTCCCCGAGGCCCATGTAGCCGGAGGAGTTCTGGAAGGTGACCAGGCTGCGATACAGGCCGTCCACGTATTCGACTTGGCTGTCGTCCTTGCGCAGGGCCTCCAGGGCCAGATTCACGTTCTCGATCTGCTGCCGGACCGTGGACTCGAACACGGCCACGTCCTCGGGATCGTAGGCCGAGGCCTCGGCCGAGGGCGCGGCGGCCTCGGGAGCCGCCTCGGGAGCAGGCGCGGGTTCAGGTTCGGCGGCGGGCGCGGGCTCCTCCGTCGGGGCCTCGGCCTCGGCGCGCGGCGGCGCGGCGGCCTCGCCGCTCTCGGTGGCCTGGCGCAGCAGGGACACCAAACCCGAGGTGTCGGTGGGCGTCACCTGGCCGGACTTGGGGTCCACCTTGCCGATCATGGCCTCGATGGCGTCCACGGCGGCCAGAAGCAGGTCCACCAACCCCTGGCTCACGGGCATTTCGCCCTTGCGCGCGCGGTTGAGGAGCGTCTCGGCCTCGTGGGTCAGGGCGTTCAATTCGCGGAAACCGATGATCCCGCTGTTGCCCTTGAGGTTGTGGAAATAGCGGAAGGTGTCGTTGACCAGCCCGGAGCGGTCGCCCGACTCGGACTCCAGGTCCACCAGGGACTGGTTCAGGTTGGCGATGATCTCTCCGGCCTCCTCCAGGAAGTCGGCCAAGTGCCCCTCGCCCACGGTGGTCAGTGCGTAGGGCGTGGCGTCGAAGTCCGGGTCGGCCTCCACCTGGATCGCGGCGCGGCGGGCGCCGGCCTGGGTCGCGGCGTCCTCGGAAACGGCCTCGGGTTCCGCCTCGGGTTCAGGCTCCGGCTCGGGCTCCGGCTCGGCCTCGGCCAGGGGTTCCGGCGCTTCGGCCGGGGCGGCTCCCCCCTCCAGGGCGGCCTCGATGCGGGCGATGATCGGCGCGGTGTCCACATCGCCCTCGGTGCCCGCGGTCTCCAGGTTTTCGACCATGGTGCGCAGGGCGTCCGTGGCGGCCAGGATGACGTCCATGATCTCGGTGGTCACGGCCATGCCGCCCTGGCGCAGCTCGTCGAGGATGTTCTCGGCCTTGTGGGCCAAGCCGTTGATCTTGTTCAGGCCGAGAAAGCCCGAGGCGCCCTTGAGCGAGTGCATGGGCCGGAAAATCTCGTTCAAGAGTCCCAGGTTGGTGGGATTCTTCTCCAGCTCCAGGAGGTTCGGCTCGATGGTTTCGAGATGCTCCTTGGCCTCTACGAAGAAATCCGCAAGTATTTCCGGATCCATGAATTCCTGACTCATCCGCTCCCCCATTCGGGTGCTTTTCGTCGGCTCCTGCCCGGGAACATCGGCGCCGGCGCGGCTCCGCGCCCCGACGCCGGTCTAGCCCAAGAGCATCTTCACGTTGCGGACCAGCTTTTCCGGCTGGGCCGGCTTGACCATGTAGAGATTCGCGCCGATGGCCAAGCCGATCTGGATGTCCTTTTCCTGGCCCTCGGTGGAGAGAACCACGATGGGGATGTCCCGGTAGGCGTCCTGTTCACGGATGGTCTTGATGAAGCTCAGGCCGTCCATGCGCGGCATGTTCACGTCCGAGACGATGAGGTCCACCTGCTCGGAGGCGTAGAGCTTCTCCAGGCCGTCCAGGCCGTCCTCGGCCGTGCTCACCTTGAAACCCTCCTTCTTGAGGATGAAGGCCACGAGGTTCCGCACAGTCTTGGAATCGTCCACAATCAGAATATGTTTAGGCATCGGGGCCTCCTTCGCGCCTCAGCACGCCTTCCACCAAACGGTCGATGGACAGGATGCTCACCAGTTTGTCCCCGTTCTTCAGCAACCCCATGAGAAACTCCGCGCTGTCGCCGAAATGGGCGGCCACGCCCCAGTCCACGTCCTCATGCCGGGCCCGGTACATCGTGGCCACGGACTGGATCATCAGGCCCACCTGCAACCCCCGGTGGCGGCAGACCACGATGAAGCGGTCGTCCGCGCCGCTCCCGGAGGGCAGGCCCATGAGGCTGCGCAACCGCAGCAGCGGCGTGACCTTGCCCCGGAGATTGATGATTCCGGCGATGAAGCTGGGCGCCGTGGGCAGCTTGGTGGGAGGCACATACTTGATGACCTCCTGGATGACCATGATGGGCAGGGCGAACTCCCGGTTGTCCACGGCGAAACTCACCAGTTGGACCTCGCTCATCTCGCGGACCCGGGCCTCGAAGCCCGCGTCCGTGCCCTCGTCCTCGGACCAGGCCTCGGCCTTGGCCGCGAATCCGGGCATCACGGCGTCTCCGCGCGGGTCCACGCGCGGAGTCTTGGAGAGGAGCTTCTCCTGGTCCAGGCCCACGTACTTGTCCAGGAACGCCTGCTCGGCCTGCGACAGGGCCCCGCCGCGCTCCTCGCCCGGCAGCTTCACGTCCTCGATGAAATACGTCTCAGGTGTTTTCATGGCTCACGATCTCTTTCGCAAGTTGAGTATACTCCAAAGCCCCCCGGGTGTCCGGGTCCAGTTCGAAGACCAGCCTCCCCTGGGCGCAGGCGTCACGGAACCGCGTGTCCAGGTTGATGACCGTCTCGAAGACCCGTTCTCCCAGCTTGTCCCGCATGAGCCGCAGAATCCTCCGGCAGGCCGAGGCCCGCCTGTCGTGCATGGTGGCCAGCGCCATGAAGCGCACCGGCCTGGGCAACACCTTGTTCAAGAGCCGGATCGTGTCGAACAGAAGCCTGATCCCGTAGAGCGCCAGAAAATCCGTCTGGATCGGGATGATCACCAGGTCCGAGGCCACCAATGCGTTCACCAGGAGCACGCCCACGTGCGGCGGGCAGTCCAGGAGGATGAAGTCGTAGCGGTCGCGCACCCGGGCCAGCGCCTCGGTCAGAATCAGCCCCTTGTTCTTGCGGTCCTTGAGGTCCACCTCCAGTTCGGACAGCCGGATGTGCCCCGGCACGAAGTCGAACACCAGACCTTCGCGGCGTTTGACGATCCGTTCCCAGACCCCGGCGTCGTCCTCCTCGGCATGAAACAGGTCGTAGGCCGTGTAGTCCAGGTTCTCGGGATAGAATGTCAGGTGCACCGAGGCGTTGCCGTGGGGGTCCAGGTCCATGACCAGGACCCTGCCGCCCTGCCGGGCCAGCGCCGCTCCCAGCGTGAGGGCCGTGGTGGTCTTGCCCACCCCGCCCTTCTGGTTGGCCACGGCCAGTATCCTCGCTCCCAACATGTCCTCCCGGAGTTCGGCCCGATCAGACCGGACTCATCCCTCCTTCTTGTAAATAATCGCTCCAGGATAGTGTATCGGCTTGAAGGCCCTGGAAATATTGTGCAGGGACTCCGAATGCCCGATGATGAGATACCCGCCGGGGAGCAGGTTGTCGTAGAAGGCTCCGATGACCTTCTTCTTCATCTCGTCGTCGAAGTAGATGATCACGTTGCGGCAGAAGACGATCTGGGACCGCTCCACGCGCTTGATCTGGGCCGCGTCGCTCAGGTTGATCTGGTGGTAGAGGATGAGCTTCTTCAGCTCCGGCCGCACGGCGTAGAAGGAGTCCTGCTTCACGAAATGCCGGGCCAGGACGTCCTTGGGCGTGCTGCGCAGGGTGTATTCGTTGTAGACCCCGCGCCGGGCCGATTCGAGCACCCTCTCGGAGAGGTCGTTGGCCGTGATGCGCACGTCCCAGGTCGGCAATTCTCCCTTGAGCACGTCCGCGATGATCATGGCCAGGGTGTAGGGCTCCTCGCCCGTGGAGCAGCCCGCCGACCAGATCCGCAGCTTCTTTTGGCCGGACTTGCGCAGGGAGTCCAGCACGTCCGTCAGAATCTGCTCCTGGAAGACCTGGAGCTGCGGCGGGTTGCGGTAGAAGCTCGTCTCGTTGGTGGTGATCACCTCGAACAGGCGGTTCAACTCCTCCCGCCGCCCGGCGTCATACTGCAAATAGTAGTAGTACTCTGAAAAATTCTTCAGGTTCAGCTGCTTCAGCCGGTTCGCCAGGCGGTTCTCCAGGAGATATTTCCGGTTGTCCGCCACGTAGATGCCGCACTGCGCGTAGATGAAGTCGCGCAGCTGGCCGAACTCCGCGTCCGTGACCTTGAGCTCCTTGCCCAAGGTGATGGTGCTCGAGAAAAGGGAGGACATGCGGCGCTACTCCCCGGTCTCGTGTTCTTCCTGAATCTTGGCGATGGAGGTCTCCACGGCCTGCTGCAACTCCGGCTCCTCGCTGGTGGAGACGTCCAGCAGCGCCCGGAAGGCGCTGGTGCCGCCGATGCTGCCCAGGGCCTCCACGGCCTTGAGCACCACCAACCGGTTCGGATTCACCAGCAGCGGCACGATGCTCGGCACGGCCTCGCGCTCCTTGTGGAAGCCCAGGGCGTCCAGTGCGCGGACCTTGACCCAGTCGTCCTCGTCGTCCAGCGCGCCGAGGAGGTAGGGGATGACCTCCGGGCGGTAGCAGCGGCCCATGAGGTCGATGGCCGTGAGCCGCACCTCGCGACTCTCGTCCTTCAGGCGGCCCTCCAGCAGGGGCAGCCAGGCGTCGGACTCCCAGCACATGCCCGCGATGGCCTCCAGGGCCACCTTGCGGATGTCCGGCACCTCGTCCTCCAGGGCGGCCTTGAGGGCCTCCCAATGCTCGGCCTGGCCCATGCGGCCGAAGGCGTAGACCGCCATGAGCCGCTTCACCGGGTCGTCGCTCTCGTAGAATTCGCGGAAGCGGGCGTTGATCCGGGGGCCGCCGATGGCGATGCAGGCCTCCAGGCCGGCCTCCTTCACGTCGTCGTATTTGTGCTCGAGCAGGGCGAAGAGGCGGTCGGCGGCCTCCTCCAGATGCAGCTTCTGTCCCAGGAAGTAGGCCACGGACTTGATGACCTTGCCGTCCTCGTGCCGGTCCAGCACGTCCAGGAAGAACTGCTTGGCCGAGGGCCCGGCGGTCTTGGAAAGCACGCCGAGAATCTGGCGCTGGAGATCGCGGCCGTGCTTCCAGAAGGCGTCCATGAGCACCTGGGGCACGCTGGCGTCGTCCATGAAGGCCAGGGCCATGACGGCCACCCGGGCCTCGTCCGCGTCGCCGGAGAGCAGGCCGGAGCGCAGGGCGCTGGTCAGCCCGATCTGGGCCAGGGCCCGCACGGTCTGCTGCAGGCGCTCCTGGTCCCGGTCCGGGTCCAGGTGGCTGGCGATCTTGAGCACGGCCTCGGAGGCCCGCTCGCCGCCCACGAAGGCCAATCCCTGGATGGCCGCGTCCTGGACCTCCAGGTCCTCGTCCTCCAGGGCCACGAGCATGTAGACCTTGAGGTTCTCGCGCTCGTCGCGGGAGAGCAGCTGCAACGACTTGCCGCCGAGGATGCGGACCACGGCCTTGACGATCTTGTTGCGCAGCGCCGTGGGGGACTCCTCCAGGCGCTTGAGGAGCATGGGCACGGCCTTGATGTTGCCCATCTCGCCCAGGGCGTCGATGATCATCGAGGTCACCAGGTCCGAGGTCCGGGCCATGGCCTTGACCAGGGCCCCCACGGAGCTGGAGTGCTTGATCTTGGACAGGGCCTCGATGACCGCGTACTGGACCCACTCCTCGTCCTCCATGGCCTTGTTCAGGCTCTCGGCGGCTTCGGGGCGGGCCAGGGTTCCCAGACTCACGGCGGCCTGGTAGCGCACGTTGACCTCGGGATCCTTGAGCAGGGCCTCGCCGAGCACCGGCACGGCCGCCGGATTGTCCGTGGCGCCCAGGATGTCGGCGGCGAAGATGCGGATGTCGGTGTCGGGGTCGCGGATGAGCGGAATGAGCGCGGCCACGTCCTGGGACGCCAGGGCCCGCAGGATGTCCATGGCCAGGTTGCGCGCCGGGGCGTCGTCCACCCGCAGCAGCGGAATGGTCACCTGGATGACCTTCTGCCCGCCGATGGACCGCAGGGCCCTGTCGGCGGCCTCCTGGACTCCCAGGTTGCTGGACTGGAGCAGCTTGGCCAGATGCGGCACGGCCTCCTCGCAGCGGGCCTCGCCCGCCTCGAAGGCCGCCTCGCGCAACACCTCGCTGTCGTCGCTCCCCAACCTTTCGATGATGCTTTTGCAGTCCAACATCGAACCCCCTCCGCCCCCCGTCGTCGGGCTACTTGTAGAGGTTGCCGAGAATGGCTCCGGCCATGTCGTCGATGTCCACGATCTCATCGGCAAGCCCGGCGTCCACAATGGCCTTGGGCATGCCGTAGACCACACAGGTGGCGTCGCTCTGGGCCAGGGCGCGGCCGCCCTTCTCCTTGAGCACCTTGACGCCTTCCATTCCATCGCTGCCCATGCCGGTGAGGATCACGCCCAGGGCCCGGCGTCCCACGGCGTTGGCCGTGGAGGCGACCAGCACGTTGGCCGAGGGCTTGTACAGGGCGTCGCGCGGCTCGGGCGTCACCACCAGATCGATGCGGCTGACCTTCTGGTCCAGGACCAGATGCTGGCCGCCGGGGGCCACGAAGGCCCATCCGGCCTGGAGCCGGTCGCCAGTCTCGGCCTCCTTGACGCGGATCTTGCAGACCCCGTCCAGGCGCTTGGCGAAGGGGCCGGTGAAGGCCGGAGGCATGTGCTGGGCGATGACGATGCCGGCCGGAAAATCCTCCGGCAGGGCCGAAAGGATCTTCTGCACCGCCGGCGGACCGCCGGTGGACACGCCGATGGCCACCACGTCGCGCAGCTGGGCGCCGCTGGGCCGGACCACGGCCGGACGCGGAGCCGCCGCGGCCGGACGCGCCGCCGCGCGGGGCGCGAAGTGGCGCATCTTGCGCTTGGCCACGGTCTTGACCTTGTTGATCAGGTCGGTCTCGATCTTGATGATGTCCAGGGAGACCTTGGACAACTGCTTGGGAATGAAGTCCACGGCCCCCAGTTCCAGGGCCTTGAGCGTGGATTCCGCGCCCTCGGTGGTCAGGGAGCTGACCATGAGCACCGGCCGGGGCGACTCCATCATGATGTGGCGCAGGGCCGTGAGGCCGTCCATGCGCGGCATTTCGATGTCCATGGTGACGACATCCGGGTCGTGGCGCCGGACCATCTCCAGCCCCTCCTCGCCGTCCCGCGCCGTGGCGACCACCTCGATCTCGGGATCCTTCCCGAGCATGGTGCTGATGGCCTTGCGCATGAAGGCGGAGTCGTCACAAACCAGAACCTTGATCACTCGTTGCTCCTTTCCTCGTTGATCCCGCGCCGCGTTCCGTTTCTCCCGGCGGTGCGTCGAACCCGCCGGGATCGTTGCCGATGCGGATTGAAAACCTTACGGAATGTTGGCACATTTACAGGCGCTTGTCCATCAAATCCCCGACGTTGCCCGCGCCCGTCGAGCCTTCCGAGACAATTTATAACACATCTTCCCCGGGCGGAGCCCCCTCTCGCCCCGCTTCCAACGCTTGCGTTTTGAAATCGATTCAGGTAAACACCCCTTCTTCGCTTCGGGATGTGGCTCAGCCTGGTAGAGCGCTGCGTTCGGGACGCAGAGACCGCGCGTTCAAATCGCGCCATCCCGACCAGGAAAAACAGGGGGTTGCGGGCAATCGCAACCCCCTTCATTTTTCGAGGGGAACAAGAAAGGGGAACAGCGGCTTTTTTTACCCCGCGCCCTTCATTTCTGTATCCTGCACGCGGGTGCGACGCCGTCCGACCACGTCCGCCACGCATTACAACTCGTTGACAGACATGAATATCATTAATATTACCATGCCAGTCAGCAACAGAGAAGGACTGCACATGCGACACGTCCAGCCGAGCCCCTTCCGCGAGGCATGCTTCTGATGGCCCTCCCGCGAAAGCACACCCAGCCCCTCGGCGACTCCCTGACCACGCCCCTCTTTCAGGGCTCCGTGGTCCTGCTGGTGATCGACCGGATCAAGCAGGCGCTGATCAACGACGAGCTGAAGCCGGGGGACTACCTCCCCTCGGAATCCGAGCTGACCCGCAATCTCGGCGTGGGAAAATCGAGCGTCCGCGAGGCCATCAAGATGCTCCAGGCCATGGGCATCCTCGAAGTCCGGCGCGGCCAGGGCACGAGAATCCGCGAGCACCCCAGCGAGGATGCGCTCAACTCCATGGTTTTCCAGATGATCCTGGCGAAGGGCATCACCAAGGACATGCTCGATCTGCGCAAGATGTTCGAACCCGCCTACACGGTCATGGCCATGGCGCGGGCCACCGAGGAGGACATCCGCGAGATCCGGCAGGCGCTGGAGACGTTCGAGAAGGCCGTGACGGAAAACAGGC
The DNA here is from genome assembly GCF_023660105.1 of Desulfovibrio aminophilus. NCBI lineage: Bacteria > Pseudomonadati > Thermodesulfobacteriota > Desulfovibrionia > Desulfovibrionales > Desulfovibrionaceae > Desulfovibrio > Desulfovibrio aminophilus. Next base: position 53,112 of record NZ_JAMHGA010000037.1, read on the forward strand.
AGAGCTCCAGCGACGACCTCGCCTTTCACATGGCGATCCTGCGGGCCACGCACAATCCCCTGGTCATCCGCGTGGGGGAGACCATGATGGAGCTGTTCGACGCCTCCATCGAAACGTCCATGCGGACGTTGCCCGAGGTGGCGCTGAAGGACCACAAGGCCATCTTCGAGGCCTTCATTGAGAAGGACGAGGCCGCGGTCCGCGAGGCCATCCGGGTCAGCTCCAAGAGCTGGGAGACCTCCCTGACCTACAAATAGCCGCGCGCTTCGAGCCGGGAACGAAAAACGAAGCCCGCCCCGCCGATATGGCGGGGCGGGCTTTTTCACGCCGTCGGTTGAAAGCGGGTCAGACCGAGAAGGCCTCCCGCAGGGCCTCGGGGGAGTCCACCCCGGAGGCGAGGAGCACGCACAGCTTGATGCGGGCCTTGTGGCTGCTGTAGTCGTGGCCGGTGATCACGCCGCGCGACTGGAGGTCGCGCACGCCTCCCGGGAAATCGTAGACCGGATGCACCCGGCCCTGTTCGCAGGTCGTGGTGATGACCACCCGCACGCCCTGGTCCACGGCCCGCTGCACCGCGTCCATGACGAGCGGGGTCACGTGCCCCCGGCCCAGGCCTTCCAGCACGATGCCCGCGGCCCCGGAATCGACGAGGTAGTCGATGACGCCTCCGGTCGAGCCCAGGCTCGCCTTGACGATCTCCACCAGGGGAAAGGCCCCGGACGGAGTGTGGCTCCGCTCACGCCGCAGGGGCCGCTGGAACAGATAGCAGCGCCCCTTGTCCACGTAGCCGAGCTGGCCGTAGCCGAAGGCGGTGAAGGCGTGCATGTTGAAGGCGTGCATTTTTCTCACGTGCTTGGCACAGTAGACGCCCTCGTTGAAGACCACCAGCACGCCCAGTCCGGCGCAATCGGGACAGGCGGCGGCCACCACCGCGTCCCGGATGTTGGTGTAGCAATCCGTGCCCTCGTCGCTGGGCGCGCGTTGCGCCCCCGTGAACACCACGGGACGGTCGCAATCAAGCACCAAATCCATGAAGTACGAGGACTCCTCCAAGGTGTCCGTGCCGTGGGTGACCACGATGCCGAGGACATTCCCGTCGGCCAGGCGCTCCAGAATCCTGGTGCGCAGTTCCAGCAGCTTGTCGAAGTCCATGGCGTTGCTCGGCACCTGGAACACGGACTCCGCCTCGACCTCGATGTCCAAGTCCAGCCGGTTCCTGTCCACAAGCCGTTCGCCCGGCATGGCCCCGGAGGTGAACAGTCCCGTCGCCTCGTTCTTCACGCTGGCGATGGTGCCTCCGGTGGTCAGGACAATGACTTTTCCCATATCGTCTCCCTTGCGGCTAGAGGAACAAGGTGATCAGTTGCGGCACAAAGGCGAAGACCACCAGCAGGACGATGTACACCAGCAGGTAGGGCAGGATGTCCCTGACCACCACCTCCAGCTTTTCCTTCGCGATGTTGCAGGCGATGAAGAGGTTCAGGCCCACCGGCGGAGTGAACTGCCCCACCGCCAGGGCGATGATGGTGTAGACGCCGAAATAGACCGGATCGATCTGCATGGCCTCGACCACGCCGATGATGGTCGGCACGAACAGGACCAGGGCCGCCACGTTGTCCAGGAACGTGCCGATGATGAGCAGCATGAGCAGCACGATGAGCATCACGACGACCTTGCTGTCCGTGACGCCCATGAGCATGGCCGCGAAATGCTGCGGCACCTGCTCGGCGGTGATGATGTAGCCGAACAGGTTGGCCGTGCCCATGAGGAACATGATCAGGGCCGCGTTCTCGGCCGTGCTCTTGAATATCCGGTACAGGGACCGGAAGGTCAGGGTCCGGTAGACGAGGAAGCCCACGAGCACGCCGTAGAGACAGGCCACGGCGGCCGATTCCGTGGCCGTGAACATGCCGGAGTAGATGCCGCCGAGGATGATCAGGGGCATGAGCAGGGCCAGGGTGCTGTCCTTGATCACCCGCGCCATGTCCCGGCCGGACAGCACCTCCTCGCGCACGAAGCCCCGGCGTCTGGCGATGACGTAGTTCACCGCGATCAGGGCGATGGAGATCAGGATGCCCGGCACGATGCCGCAGAGGAACATGTTGCCGATGGAGACGCCCGCGATGACGCCGAAGACCACCATGGTCAGGCTCGGCGGGATGATCAGCCCCAGGGCTCCCGAGGCCGCGACAACGGCGGCGGAATAGGAGCGGCTGTAACCCCGCTTGACCATCGAGGGGATCATGATCGAGCCGATGGCCGCCGTCGTGGCCGGAGCCGAGCCGGAGATGGCGCCGAAAAAGGCCGAGGCCCCCGTGGTGATGTGCGCCAGCCCTCCGGGATAGCGTCCCACCAGCATCGCCGCCAGGGCCACGAGCTTGTCCGAGATCTTGGCCTCGGCCATGATGTTGCCCGCCAGCAGGAAGAGCGGAATGGCCATGAAGGGGAAACTGTTGACCCCGTTGAAGACCTTCTGCGGCAGGATGAGGAACGGCAGATGGCTGCCGAAGTGGAGCGCCGCCAGCGAGGCGACGCCCAGGGATATGGCGATCGGGACGCCGATCACCAACAGGGCGAAGAAGGCGATGAACAGAATCGAGACCATGACTCTCCCCCGGTATTATGCGCGCACCGACGCCGCGTTCACTTCCTCAGGTCCCGGACCATGTGCTCGAGGACGTACAGGGTCGAAATCGCCGCGCAGAGCGGGATGGAGAAGACGACGTAGCCCAGCGGGATTCCCGACGCGGGAGACATCTGAAGCATGGAGCGCAGGGTCAGCTTCCAGCCTTCCTTGAGCAGGACGATGAAGAAAAAGAGCATGAAGCAGTAGCTGACCTGGCGCACGGCGCAGGCCAGGCGCGGCGGGAGGATGCCGACGAGCGCGTCCACCGCGATGTGCGTCTTGTTGCGCACGGCGATGGTGCAGCCGAGCATCACCACATAGACCATGCTGTAGATGGAGAGTTCCTGCGTCTCGGAGAGCGGATGGTTCAGGACGTAGCGGAAGAAGACCTGGACCACCACGAGGACGGTCATGAACGCCAGCGAGATGGCCGACAGGTTCCTGATGAACTCGTTGAGCTTTTCGAGCATTCTCATGATCAACTCCTTGCTCCGCCGGCGTCCCGGGACGCCGGCGGAACGCGCGGGTCAGTCCGCCAGAAGGGCCTGCAGAACGGCGTCGCCCATGGCGTCCGTGCCGTGGGAGCCGCCCATGTCCCGGGTGCGGACGACGCCCGCGGCGAGAACCGACCGGACAGCCGCGCCGATGCCCTCGGCGGCGTCCTTCTCTCCCAGGAAATCGAGCATCATGCGCACGGACTCGATGCTGGCGATGGGATTGACCACGCGCTTGCCCGTGTACTTCGGGGCCGAGCCGTGAATGGGCTCGAACATGGAGGGGAATTCCCGCTCCGGGTTGATGTTGCCGCCGGCGGCGAAGCCCATGCCGCCCTGGAGCATCGCCCCGAGGTCGGTGATGATGTCGCCGAAGAGGTTGGAGGCCACGACCACGTCGAACCACTCGGGCTTCTTGACCATCCACATGGTCATGGCGTCCACCAGGGCCTTGTCCGTGGCGATGTCGGGGTGCGCGGCCGCGACCTCCTGGTAGATCTTGTCCCAGAAGACCATGGAGTAGTTGAGCGCGTTGGACTTGGTGCAGTTGGTGACCATGCCCTTGTAGCCGGCCTGCCTGCGCTGCTCGGCGAGGTCGAAGGCGTAGCGCATCACGCGCTCGCAACCTCCGCGCGAGAAGATCCCGGTCTGCAGGGCGAAGCCCTCGGGCTCGTCGGCCTTGAAGAAGGCCCCGGCGCCGCTGTACTCGCCCTCGTTGTTCTCGCGCACCACGACGAAATCGACGGTCTCCGGCGTCGCCGTGCGCACCGGCGTGTCCACGCCGGGATAGAGCTTGATCGGCCGCAGGTTCACATACTGTTTGAAGCCCTTGCGGATTTCGAGCAGCATGGTCAGCGAGACGTGGTCCGGCACCTTGCTCTCGTCGCCCACGCAGCCCAGAAAGATGGCGTCGAAACCCTTGAGGATGTCCAGCGCGTGCTCCGGCATCATGCGGCCCTGCGCGAGGTAATGGTCGCATCCCCAGTCGAACCGCTTGGAAGCGACGCCGAAGCCGTATTTTCCGGCCGCCGCGTTCAGGATCTTCTCGGCCTCATCCGAAATCTCCGCCCCGACCCCGTCTCCGGGAATGATCGCGATCTCGTACTGCATCTCCGAATCCTCTTGTTGTTCTCCGGCCTGAAAAGCAGGCATTCCGCTCCGATCCGGCAAGGCTGTTGTCCGGGAGCGCCGACGCGCCCCCGGACAAGCCCCTCGCGGAAAGCCGGTGAATGCGCCCTATTGCAGGGCCTTCTCGATATCCTCGATGATGCCCGCGTCCAGCTTCTTCTTGTAGGCGGCGATCACCGGCTTGACCTTCTCACGGAACGGCTTCTTGTCCACGTCGATGACTTCCATCCCGTGAGCCTTCACTTCCTTCCACTGCTCGTTCTCCAACTCCTCGACCATCTTCGTATGCACCGGGCCGAGCTCGCGGGCGGTCTCCAGAATGGCCGTCCGGTACTCCTGGGGCATGCCGTCCAGCAGCGCCTTGTTCATGATCAGCGGCGAGGACATGTGGATGTGCCCGGTGCGGGAGGCGTACTTCTGAACCTCATAGAACTTCTGGGTCAGGATGTGGGCCGGGGGATTCTCCTGGCCGTCCACGGTGCCCAGCTGAAGGGCGGAATAGAGTTCGCCGAAGGAGACGACCGTGGGACCGGCGCCCAGGGCCTTGAAAGTCTCCACGAAGACCTCGCCTTCGGGAACGCGGATCTTCATGCCCTTGAGATCATCAGGGGTCTTGATGGGGCGCTTGTTGTTCGTGATGTGGCGCATGCCGTTCTCCCACCAACCGATGACCACGGCCCCGTGCGGCTCCAGCTCCTTGGCCAGGCGGGCGCCGATGGGACCGTCGAGCACCTTGCGCACGTCGGACAGGTCATTGAACAGGAACGGCAGGTTCAGGATGCCCATGTTCGGCACCCAGTTGGAAAGGACCGTATCCGACGCGAGCACCATGTCGTGGGTTCCGACCATGACGCCCTCCACGGACTCCAGCTGCTTGCCGAGCTGGTCCGCGGGAAACACGTCGATCTGCACCTTGCCGCCGGTCCGCTCCGCCACCTTCTTCGCGAAGAGGGTGCAGATGGTCTGGTAGTGGTGCGAGGGCGCGCCCGTGTGCCCCAACTTCAGGCGATACGTATCCGCGGCCCCGGCGACGCCGGAAAAAGCCAGACCGAGGAAGGCCACCGAAGCCCAAACGACAATCAGTTTCTTCATGGGACATCTCCTCTTCGCCGAAGGTTGCTTTCTCCACTGCCGCCGCCCAGCCGTTTTCCGGCCTGGGCCGGGGCCGCCGGCCCGATCACGATGCGATTTTGGCAAAGCCTACGCCGCGAGACTTCCGACGTCAATATATATGTCAACAGACATCATATGTTTCCCAAAATACCCGCACCCCCGAAATCGCGACCGTCACCAAAAATCTCCTTTCCGTGTGACGTTGGACTTCCCCCATGCGCCGTGCAACATGGTTCAATCACGCATTTCCCCGGCCTCGCCGGGGCCGCGAGGGCCGCGCATGTTCATGGACGCCGAGAAACAAACCGTCCCGGGATCGACCGGCCAGGGTCTGGCCGCTCGCCTGGTCAAGCGCCTGGAACGTTTCGTCATCGACGTGGACATCCGCTGCCCGGCCGGAAGGCTGCTGGCGGTGGTGGGCCCCTCGGGAGCGGGCAAGACCCGCCTGCTGCGCTGTCTGGCCGGACTGGAGCAGCCGGACGAGGGCCGCATCCTGGTGGACGGAGAGTGCTGGCTGGACACCGCCGCGCGCCGCCGTCTGCCGCCCCAGCGCCGCTCGGCCGGTCTGCTCTTCCAGGAATACGGCCTGTTCCCGCACATGACCGTGCGCGAAAACGTGGCCTTCGCGGCCCATCCGGCCTGCGACGTGGACGGGCTGCTGGCGACCTTCGGCATCGCGGAGTTGCGCGCCCGCAAGCCCGCCGCGCTCTCCGGCGGCGAACGCCAGCGGGCGGCGCTCTGCCAGGCCATCGCCCGCCGCCCCCGGCTTCTGCTCCTGGACGAACCCTTTTCGGCCCTGGACATGGAGAACCGCTTCGCCCTGCGGGCCGAACTCCTGCGCCTCAAGGAGGCCTGGGGCATGCCCATGCTCTACGTGACGCACGACCTGTCCGACGCCCTGGCCGTGGGCGACGAGGTCCTGGCCCTGCGCGAAGGCCGCGCCGATCCGTCCTGGCTCGAACGCCAGACCGGGCTGCTGCGGCGCGACCAGGACCGCCTCCGCCGACGGCTCGGACCCCGGCCCGAGGCATCTCCGCCCTCCCCTTCCCCGACAACAAGGAGCCATCCATGAAACGCATCACGCTGCTGTTCTGCCTCTGCCTCGCCCTGGCCTGCGGCCCGGCCTTCGCCGCCGACACCCTGACCCTGGCGTCCGGGGCCGGATACAAGAAGATGGTCGAGGAGCTGGCCGCGACCTTCGAGAAGGAGACCGGAATCACGGTCGAACGGCTGTACGGCAACATGGGCCAGGTCAGCGGCATGGCCCGGGAGAGCGGCAAGGTGGACATCGTGGCCGGGGACAAGCGCTACCTCGACGGCACGGACCTGGCCTTCGCCGGGGAGACGGTCATCGGCAAGGGCCGCCTCGTGCTGGCCGTGACCAAGGGCGCTCCGGTGGCGGCCCTCAAGGACTTGGCCAAGCCCGAGGTCAAGCGCGTGGCCATGCCCGACGCCCAGAAGGCGATCTACGGCCGGGCCGCCGACGAATACATGGAGTCCACGGGAAGCCGCGCCGCGCTCAAGGACAAGCTCATCGTGGTGGGGACCGTGCCCCAGGTCTCGGCCTACGTGCTCAGCGGCGAGGTGGATGCGGGCTTCATCAACCTCACCGACGCCCTGGCCATCAAGGACAAGGTGGAGCGCATCCTGACCGTGGACGAGTCGGCCTACAAGCCGATCCTCATCGTGGCCAAGCCCCTGGCCCAGGCCCCGCACGCCAAGGCCGTGGAGCGCTTCACGGCCTTCCTCGGCAGCAAGGCCGCCCGGGACATCGCGGCGCGGCACGGGCTCTAGCCGATACATGGCGATCTGGAGCGCGCTGGCCGGCGAGGGCGCACTCGGGCCGATCTGGCTCAGTCTGCGGGTGGCCCTCGTCAGTCTGCCGCTCTTCGCCGTCTCCGGCGTGGCCCTGGGCTGGCTGCTGGCCAGGCGGCGCAACCGGCTCACCGCCGCGCTGGACTTCCTGGTCTCCCTGCCGCTGGTCTTCCCGCCCATCGCCACGGGCTTCCTGCTGCTCCTGGCCCTGGGACGCCGCAGCCCCGTGGGCCACGCGCTCGAATCCGTCTTCGGCCTGGAACTCATCTTCAGCTTCTGGGGCGTGACCCTGGCCTCTTTCGTGGCCGGGCTGCCCCTGGCGGTCAAGCCGGTGCAGACCGCGATCCGGGCCGAAACCCTGCAGCTCGTGGACGCGGCCTACGTGCTCGGAAAATCGCCGCTGACGACCTTCTTCCGGGTGGTCCTGCCGAACATCAGGAGCAGCGTGCTCGTGGCCGTATTCCTGGCCTTCGGCCGCTCCCTGGGCGAGGTGGGGGTGACGCTCATGCTCGGGGGCAACATCGTGGGCAAGACCAACACCGTCTCGCTGGAGATCTACAACGCGGTCTTCACCGGGGACTACGACCGGGCCCTGGCCCTGACCGCGCTGCTCGGCGGCTGCTCGCTGGGCATGCTCTGGCTGGTGCGGCGCGCGGGAGGGGTCGCGCGGGACGGAAACGGACGCTGACCTGTCGCCGGGGCCGGGGAACGGCTGCTACTCGGAGCAGGTTCCCTTGCCGCTGCAAAGCAGGCTCAGGCGCTGGAGCACGTCGGAACAGTGTCCGTTGAAGTCGCAGGAGAGGGAGTGAAAGCTCTCGATCTTCTGCAGAAGATCCTCGGGCGGCGGCTTGACCAGAGAGCAGAATTCCTCGAACTCCTCGTCCGAGATGTGCTCGATCCAGCCGAGCAGCTCGTAGACCACGTCCTTGATGCCCAGAAGCTTTTCGATGGCCTCGATGCGGTGCATGGGAGCTCCTCCACCGCCCAAAAGGAGGGCGGGTCCAGAAGGACCCGCCTCATGCCCCCGAAAGAGTGGCCCTTCGGGTGCCAGCCTTACCCCAAAAAAGGGGCTGGAGCAACTAATTCACGGCCTTCTTCAGCTTTTTGCCCACGGTGAACTTCACGACCTTGCGGGCGGCGATCTTGATGGGCTTGCCGGTCTGCGGGTTGCGGCCGGTGCGCGCGGCCTGCTTCTTCACGGCGAACGTGCCGAAGCCGGCCAGCTTGATCTTGTCGCCCTTGGACAGGGCCTTGAACATGATGCCGATGATGCCGTTCAGGGCCCGCTCGGCGGCGGCCTTCGAGCTGAGGCCAGCCTTGGTTTTCAGCTTCGCGACCAGATCAGCCTTCGTCATGTTTCCTTCTCCTTTCCTAGAAGTCCCGTTCTCCCACCGGAGAACGGCCCCGGGCCGTTCCCCGTCTCGTCCGCGCTCCTGCCTTCCCATGCCGGGAAGCGCGGCGTCCTCTATGCGCCCGACCGGGGTTTCCGATCGAGCTCCGGTCCGGTTTCCGCCGGGCTGCGCCCGCGCGATTCCCGATCCATGCGACCCTGCCGGGCGCCCGGCCGGAAATCCTCTTGCTACAAGAGGTCCGAGCGGCCGGAGCCCGTTTGCCTTAGAACTACGGTGAAAACGGGAGTGTTGTCGATGGGGAGAGTTCCCAATTCACCTGGGGAAATCTCCCGGATCGCCGGCCCCGGAGGGCCGAAGGGATCAGCTGGACCAGGCGTCCAGGTCGATGAGACCGATGCGCGCCGCGTAGCGGATGAGCTCCACGGTGTTCTGGAGGCCCAGCTTGCGCATCAGGTTGGTGCGGTGGTTCTCCACGGTCTTGGGGCTGACGAAGAGGTGCTTGGCCACGTCCTTGGCCGAGAGCCCCTCGGCCAGCAGGCGCAGCACCTCCTGCTCGCGGGCCGTCAACGTCTGGTAGGGCTCCACGGCCGCCCGGGACTCGCCCTCGCGGGTCAGGAGCTTGGCCACCACCTCGCGCGAGAGGGCCCCGTCCAGAAAGACGTCGCCCCGGCACAGGGTCTCCAGGCCGAAGAGCAGACTCTCGGTGGCCGACTCCTTGATCATGTATCCCATGGCCCCGGCCTGGAAGGCCTCCACGATATAGTCGGCCTTGGAATGCATGCTGATGACCAGGAAACGGGTCTGGCTCAGGTGCGGCCGCAGCTCGCGGATGACGCACAGGCCGCTCTTGTCGGGCATGGAGATGTCCACGAGCATGATGTCGGGGCGGAGCGCGCGGGCCAGATCCAGCCCCTCTCCGGCGCTGCCCGCCTCGCCGACCACCTCGAAGCGCGCGTCGCGGCCGATGATGGTCTTGAGCCCCTCGCGGAACAGGGGATGATCGTCAACAATGAGGATCCGCTTCCGTGTCTCCATCTGCCCTCCTGGCGCATGGAATCTCCACCACCAACCGCGAGCCCTTGCCCGGGCTGGACAATATCCGCAACCGCCCGCCCAGGATGTGGGCCCGCTCGGCCATGCCGCGCAGGCCCATGCGGCTCTCTCCCTCGGCCTCGGCCAGGACCGCGTCCGGGTCGAAGCCCACGCCGTCGTCCTCCACGCGCAGCAGGATGTGCGGATACGAGGACACCAGCCGCACCCGGGCGCTTCCGGCCCCCGAATGCCTGCCCACGTTGGTCAGTCCCTCCTGGACGATGCGGAAGAGGTTGACCTCGGCTCCGCTCTCCATTTCCACATTTTCCATCCCGGCCGATGAGAAGTCAACCGCGACACCCGTTACGCCGCTGAAGTCTTCACAATATTGGGCCACGGCCCGCACCAGGCCGAGCTGGTCCAGGGACGGCGGCCGCAGGTCGTAGGCGATCTCGCGGACCGCGCCCACGGTGTCCTGCAGGGTCCGGCTGATCAGGGCGGCCCGCTCCCGGGCCTCGGGGCTGACCAGGCGCGGTCCGGCCAGCAGGGTCTCCAGGAGAATCTTGAGCGAGGTCAGGTTCTGGGCCACGTTGTCGTGCAGGTCGCGGGCGATGCGGCGGCGCTCGGACTCCTGCACCTCCAGCAGCTGCCGCGTCAGGGTGCGGACCTGGGCGTTGGCCTCGCTCAGTTCGCTGGTCCGCTCGCCCACCCGCCGCTCCAGGTCTTCCTGGATGGACTCCAGGGCCATCTGGGCCAGCTTGATCTCCGTGATGTCCGAATGCGTGCCCACGATGCGCAGCGGGCGGCCGTCGCCGGTCCGCTCCACCACGCTGCCGCGCGACAGCACCCAGCGCCAGCGCCCCCGGCTGTCGCGGATGCGGAACTCCACCCGGTAGGCCGGGGAGCGGCCTTCCAGATGGTCGCGCAACGCCTCCAGGACCTGGGCCTTGTCCTCGGCGTGAATGAGGCTGCCCCAGAACACCTGGGAAGCGTCCACCTCGCCCGGCTCATAGCCCAGAAGGCGGTAGTAGCTGTCGCTGAAATAGGTCTCGCCGGTCTCCAGGTCGTGGTCGAACACGCCGTCGGAAGTGGCGTCCAGGACCATGCGCAGCCGCGCCTCGCTCTTGAGCAGGGCGTCACGCGCGCGCTGGTGCTCGGTGACGTCGTGGAACACCCCGACGTAGTGCGTGACGCGGCCGTCGGCGTCGCGCAGGGAGTCCACGGCGGTCCAGAGCGTGGCCGAGGAGCCGTCCCGGCGCTCGAAAAGGACCTCGCCCCGCCAATATCCCTCTTTCTCCAAGGTGGCGAAGACCACATCCCGCAGGAAGGAGGCCGTGGCCGGACTGCAGATCCGCGTCAGGCCGTGCTTCATGAATTCCGAGTTCTTGACCCCGAGGATGCGCGCATGCGCCCGGTTGGCGTAGACCGGGCGGAAGGCCGTGTCGCGGATGGCGATGCCGTCGCTGGAGTCCTCCACGGCCTTCTGGAACAGGAGCATGCGCTCTTCCACATCCCGGCAGGCCGTCGAGAACCGGCCCAGCGCGTTCAGGATGAGGGCGGCGAGGATCATGCCCGCCACGAGGGCGGCGGCGGGCATCCACCACCATTCCCCGGGCCGCTCCCAAAAGAGCCACGCCGCGACTCCCCCCCAGAGGGTGAACAACGCGCCCGAGGCGGTGACGGCCGTGCGCAGCGGCAGCCTTCTCTTCATGCTTCTGCTCCGTGGACGTCCGGGCCGGACGCCCCATCTTCCTGCAGGCCATATAGCAACCGGACAAAGCCGTTGACAACCAGCTTCGCCGACCACGTTCGCCTTGCATTTCCCAAGGATTGCACGCATAGTTCCGAGTCGGGGAGCCTTCCCAACACTCCCGGCGAGAGGCCATGAGCGACCTGAGCATGCCCGAATACAAGGTCTCGGTGGACCAGCTCCGTCCCGGGGTCTTCGTGCGCCTGGAAAAGGTCAACTGGTTCAACCACCCCTTCCTTTTCTCCAGCTTCAAGATCAGGACGCAGGCCGAGGTGGAGGTGTTGCGGAGCCTGGGCGTGACCGAGGTGATCTGCGTCCCGGAAAAGAGCGACTGCCTGCCGGGACCGGCCGAGGCCCGCGCCGAGGCCCCGGCCGCCGAGAAGCGGGAGCCGGAAAAGAGCGCGGCCGCGGACGCCCTCTGGCGGGTGAAGAACGAGCGCATCGAACGCCTGCGCCAGAAAAAGCAACGCATCGCCGAATGCGAGGAGCGCTACGCCGCCTCGCTCAAGGACATCGCCCAGATCATCCAGGGGCTCTCCCGGGGCAACTCCCAGTCCGTGCTGGACGCCCTGGCCTTCGTGGAGCGCATGACCGACCACTTCCTGCGCGACGCCGAATCCACATTGCATCTCATGAACATCCTGCCCCAGGGCGAACGCCTCTATTCCCACGCCCTGAACGTGGCCGTGCTCTCGATGATGACCGGCCGCGACGCGGGCCTCTCGGCGCGGGAGATGACCGCCCTGGGCATGGGCGCCCTGTTCCACGACATCGGCAAGGTCAGGATCGAGAAGCGCGTGCTGCGCAAGCGCGGCCCGCTGACCAAGCCGGAACGCGAGCTGGTGGAGCGCCATCCCCTGTACGGCGTGGAGATGCTGGAGGCCGTTCCCGAATTCCCCCACGAGGGGTTGGCCGTGGTGCGCCAGCACCACGAACGCCTGGACGGCTCGGGCTACCCCGGCGGGCTGGCCGGAACGGACATCGACCTCCTGGCCCGCATCACGGCCATCGCCGACATCTACGACAACCACTGCAACCAGCCCGATCCCGAGGACTCCTACACCCCCTACCTGGCCCTGTCCTACATGTTCACCCAGCAGAAGCACCTGCTGGACAAGGACATGCTGGCCCTGTTCATCCGCTGCCTGGGCGTCTACCCGCCGGGCACGGTGGTCCAGCTCTCCAACGGTGCCATCGGCATGGTCATGGCCGTGAACCCGGAGAACCAGCTCTGCCCGAGCCTCGTGCTCTATGATCCGCAGATTCCGAAGAAGGAAGCCCTGATCATCGACCTGGCCGAGGAGCCCGACCTCAGGGTGGAGAAAAGCATCCGGCTCAAGCACCTGCCGCAGGAAATCCTGGACTACCTGAGCCCGCGCACGCGCATCACGTACTACGTGGAGCCCGACGGCCCCGGCCGCTAGTCCGCCCGCCCCGCTTTCCTCCGCTCCCGGCCTTCTTCCCGGCGTCCCGCCCCAGCAGGCGGCTCACGCACTCCACCAGCTGCCGCTTGAGCATGGGCTTCATGATGCAGTCCGCGATGCCCAGGGAGCGGAGGTGGTCGTAGGAGAGTCCCTCGCTGAAGCCGGTGCAGAGCACGATGGGGATGTCCGGCCGGATGCGCAGGATTTCCTTGGCCAGCTCCAGGCCGGTCATGTTCGGCATGGTCTGGTCGCTGAGCACCAGGTCGAAGTCGCCGGGCCGATAGCGGAAGGCCTCCAGGGCCTCCACGCTGCTGGTGCGGGCCACCACCTCGAAACCGAAGCCCTCCAGCATCTCCCGGCCGATGTCCACCAGGGGCTTCTCGTCGTCCACGAAGAGGACCCGGCCCTGGACCGGCAGGAGCACGGGCTCCTCCGCGGGCTCGGGCCGCTCCAGGGTCGCGGCCCGGGGCAGGAAGACGTGGAAGGCCGACCCCCGGCCGGGCTCGCTGGTCACGCTCACCGCCCCGTCATGGCGCTTGACGATGCCGTGCACCACGGCCAGGCCCATGCCCGTGCCCTCCCCCGGCTTCTTGGTGGTGAAGAACGGGTCGAAAATGCGCTCCTGCACCTCGGGCGGCATGCCGTGGCCGGTGTCGCTCACCGAAAGCCGCACGAAGAACCGGCCGTCTCCCAGGCCCTCGGCCGGAACGGGCCCGCCCGTCTCGTCCGCGTCGGCCAAGGTCACGGTCAGGGCGCCGCCGGTCTGGCGCATGGCGTGGGCCGCGTTGGCGCAGAGGTTGAGCAGGATCTGGTGCACCTGGGTGGGGTCGGCCAGGACCATGTCCTCGCGGGCCCGCAGCTCGGTCTGGATGGCCACGTTGGCGGGCAGGCTGGAACGCAGGAGTTTGAGGGCCTCCTTCACCAGGGGGCCGAGCTTCAGGCTCTGCCGCTCCTGGGGACCCTGACGGCTGAAGTTGAGGATCTGGTTCACCAGGTCCCGGGCCCGGCTGCCCGCGGCCAGGATCTCGCCCACCCGGCGCTCCAGGCCCGGATCGTTGCCCGCGCGGTTGAGCACGAGCTCGGCATAGCCCATCATCACGCCGAGAATGTTGTTGAAATCGTGGGCGATGCCCCCGGCCAGGGTGCCCAGGGCCTCCATCTTCTGGGCCAGGCGGAGCTGGTTCTCCAGGGCGCGGCGCTCGGTGATGTCGTAGAAATAGCCCCGTATTTCGCGCAGCTCGCCGTCGCTCCCCAGCACGCCGTCGAAGCTGCCGATGAGAAAGAGCGGCTCCCGGCCCCGGCCCCGGTGGACCAACTCCAGATTGCGCAGCCTGCGCCCGGCGCAGGCCAGGTCCAGGAGGGAGACGGAGTCGCCGCGCTCGAACTCCAGGGACTGGAAGTCGAAGCCCCGGGCCTCGCGCACCGAGGAGTAGCCGAACAGGCGGGCGAAGGATTCGTTGCAGTCGAGGATGGCCCCGTCGGGACCGGCCACGAAGTTGCCGGTGATGTCCTCATCGAAGAGCACGCGGTAGCGCTCCTCGCTCATGCGCAGCCGGGACATGACCTGGGCCCGCTCGGCGATGTCGCGGCGCAGCTGCTCGTTGGCCTCGTTCAGCTCCCGGGTGCGGGCCTCGACCCGCTGGAGCAGGGTCTCGTTCAGCTCGCGCAGCTTCTTCTCGGTGTGCCACTTGCTGCACAGGGACATGGCCAGCTGGCGCAATTCCTGGGCCCGAAAGGGCTTGTGCAGGAAGAGGAGCTTTTCCGGCGGCGGGATGCGCAGGTTCAGCTCGCGCAGGGTCACGTCCGCGTAGGCCGTGACCATGACGATCTCCACGTCCTGGTCCATGGCGCGCAGCCGCTCGGCGGCCCAGACCCCGTCCGGCCCCTCGGACAGGCGCACGTCCATGAGGGCCACGGCGAACGGCCTGGCCTCGGCCACGGCCTCTTCGGCCCGGGCCACGGCCTCCTCGGCCCGGGAGCAGAGCGCGACCTCGAAGCGCGGCCGCTCCTGGCCCGCCTCCGAGGCCTCGCCGGGGCTGGAGAACAGGGCTTCCAGCACGGAGGCCTCCTCGGCCTCCACACAGAGGATGTCGCGATAGAGAGTGAGCATGCCCGGCTCGTCGTCCAGGGCCAGCACGCGGTAGACGGTCTGCCCGTCGACGGACAAGGCGGCGCTCCTTGGTTCGGTGGTCGGCCTCCCGCCGGGGCGGGATTTCAGGCCGAGAATAGGGCATCAAGGGGAAAAATGGAAGCGGGGGAAGATCCGGCCCGCCCCCGAATGGCGTGCGGACGGGGGGACGTACCGCGCGCCAGGGGCGGGCCGGGTGGGGGGGAGAGACGGATTCAGAGCCCCGCCAGCACGGGGACTGCCGGCGCGTGCTCCCGGCGGTACAGGGCGGCGTGGTCCAGGTTCAAGGCCCGCAGCACGTCGGGCCGGGCCTCGGCGGCCGCGTGGGCGCTGGCGTAGCTGCCCGCCAGGACGCGATGCCAGACACCGCGTTCGGGGAGGTCCACGCGGCAGACGTCGGCCTGGATGCCCTTGCCGCGCAGGCGCTCCACGTAACGCCGCGCGTCGGCCTCCTCCTTCCAGGAGCCCACGTGCACGCCCCAGGCGCCTTCCGCCCGGGGCCCGGTCTCGCGGACCTCATGCCGGGGCCGGGGCATGGCCTCCTCCAGGGTGGGCACGGGCACGTCCGGCTGGAAGGTTCCGGCCACGGCGTCCTCGGCGGGCAGGCTGGATTCCTTGAGCACCGGGGCCGCGCGCGGCCGCACCGGGGCCTGGGCCGGGGCCTTGGCCGGGACGACGGCCGCCGGAACCTGGTAGGAGGCCGGAACGGGACGCGTGACGGCCGCGGCGGGCCGGTAGGAGAACGGGGCCGTGGCCGGCGCCGCCTCATGGAACTGACCGGCCATGCGCGCCCGCTTGAGGTTCTCCACGGCCGTCACGTAGTAGGACGGCGCGGCCTCGACGGCCCGTTGGAAATACTCCGCCGCGCGGGCGGCGTCGCCCTGGAGCAGCAGGACGTAGCCCAGGTTGTTCAAGGCCTTGGCCTCGTCGCCGCCGTAGCGGAAGGCCTCCAGGGCCTCCTGTTCCCGGCCCATGCGGGCCAGGGCCAGGCCCAGGTTGTTGTAGGTGCGGGCGTCCGCGCCGCCGGTCTTCACGGCCGCGCGCAAATGGGCCAGGGCCTTCTGTGCGTCGCCCTGCATGAGCCAGGCCAGGCCCAGGTTGTTGCGCACCTCGACGCTGGCCGGATGCACGGCCAGGGCGGCCTCGTAGTCGCGCACGGCTGCGGCGTACTCGCTCCGGTGTCCGCGCAGCACGCCCAGGGCGTTATGCGCCCGCCAGGCCGAGGGATTGCGCTCCACGGCCTTGCGCAGCAGCGCTTCGGCCTCGCGGTCCAGACCGGCCTTGAGGTAGAGCAGCCCCGCGCCCTCGTTGGCCGCGGCGTGGTCCGGGTCCTTGGCCAGCACGGCCTGGAACTCCTTGAGCGCGGGCTCGTCCATGTCGCCCAGGGCCAGCATGGCCCCCCGCTTGGCCCGGTAGTCCAGGTTCCCGGGTTCCTTGGCCAGGGCCCGGTCATAGGAGATCAGAGCCAGTTCGGGCTTGCCCCGCTCGGCGTTCACGTCGCCCTGGCGGGCTTCCTGCTCGGCCGTGAGCGCGCTCGGCTCCTCCTTGGCCGCCAGCATGTCCCGGACCCCTCCTCCCTGGGTGGCGGTGGCGGCCGAACATCCAGCCAGAAGTCCCAACAGAAGCAACAGGGCGGCGGTACGCATGGCGACCCTCCTTGTTCCGGCTCAATGGCCGAGCCGGGTGAAGACATCCATGAGCTTGAGCCCGGCGGGCCCCATGATGGCCACGAACAGCGCGGGCAGGATGCAGAAGATGAGCGGCAGGAGAAGCTTCACCGGCAGCTTGGCGGCCTTCTCCTCGGCCCGCTGGTAGCGCTTGGTGCGCAGGGTGTCGGAATAGACGCGCAGGGTCCGGGCCACGCTGATGCCGAAGACGTCGGCCTGGATGAGCAGCGTGCAGAGGCTGTTCACGTCCTCGATGCCCACGCGCCGCGCCAGGGAGCGCAAGGCCTCCTGGCGCTGCTTGCCCGCGCGCAGCTCCAGGGTGATCTGGCCCAGCTCCCGGCTCACGGTGGGGCCGGAAAGGACCATCTCCTCGCTCACCCGGTGGATGGCCTGGTCCAGGCCCATGCCCGACTCCACGCAGACCACCAGGAGGTCCAGGGCGTCCGGCAGCTCGTCGGTGAAGGCGATCTTGCGGGCGGTGGTGCGGGTATGCAGCCACCAGTTCGGGGCGAAGCAGCCGAGGCTCGCCAGGGCCACGGCCCCGAGCATGGTCGCGTGCAGGGTGAGCGTGAGCGCGCCCGAAAAGGCCGCCAGCAGGAAAATACCCGCCGGAACGACGGCCAGGGCGGCCTTCACGCCCTGGAAGACCAGGGCCGCGTTGGGGCCGCGCAATCCGGCCCGGACCAGGGCCAGGCGGTTCTTGGACAGTTCGGCCTCGTCCTTGGGCCCCAGGCTCCGGCCCAGCTCGCCGATCGCGTGCGCCAGCCCGCGCCGCAGTCCCTCGGCGGAACTCCGGCCGCCCTCCTCCGGGAGCCCGAGCCCACGCCGCAGCCGGCGCGACCGCCCGCCGCCGGAGGCGCGGCCGAGCAGGCCCAGTCCCAGGAGGAGCACGGCCGAGGCGGCCAGGGCCGCGGCGAGCACGGGAATGAGGGCGGCGTCCACGGCGTTCTCCCTAGACCTTGATCCGGATCATGCGCCGGATGATGAGCGTGCCGGTGCCCATGGACATGAGCGCGGCGGCCGTGAGCAGGCGGCCCAGGGGCTTCTCGAAGAGATCGACGAGGTAGGCCGGGTTGAGGAAATTGATGACCAGGGCGATGCCGAACGGCAGGGCCAGGAGGATCATGGCCGAGAGGCGGCCCTCGGCCGAGAGCACGCGCACCTTGCCCAGGAGCTTGAAGCGCTCGCGCACGAGGCCGGCGATGTTGCCGATGATCTCGGCCAGGTTGCCGCCGGTCTCGCGCTGGATGTTCACCGAGACCACAAAGAATTTCAGGTCCGGGCAGTCCACCCGCGCCAGCAGGGCGCGCAGTGCCTCGTCCACGTTGGCCCCGAAGTTGATCTCGTCCAGGGTCTGTCCGAACTCCGGCCCGATGGGATCCTCGAACTCGTCCACCACCATGCGCATGCCGCCCTCGAAGGTGTGCCCCGCGCGCAGGGCCCGGGCGATGAGGTCCAGGGCCTCGGGGAGCTGGCGCTGGAAGGCGGCCATGCGGGAGTTCCGGCGGTGCTTGAGCACGAACAGGGGCAGGAAGGCGAGGGGCAGCCCGGCGGGAACGGCCAGTAGAAGGTTGCCCGCGAACAGGTACACGGCGTAGAGCCCGGCCACCCAGCAGAGCAGCCCGGCCAGGACGTAGACGCCCGGCGTGCCCGGAGCCCCGGCCTGGCGCAGGAGACGGCGCAGGTCAGCGCTCCAATCCACGCGGGAGAGCAGACGGTGGAACCAGGGCAGCTCACTCAGGGTCTCCCGGCGCAGCACCTCGCGCGCCTCGGCGCGGGGCCCGGCCATGCCGGACAGGCGGCGGCGCACCTGGCGCTCGCCGCGCTCGGACACGCTCCGGGAGACGAAGAAGGCCGCCGCCAGGCCGATGAACACCAGGGCGGTGACGCCGCCGCCGACGAGGGCCGCGATCATGCTCCCACCTCCGAGGCGTACTGGGCGAACAGGCCGGGCTCGAAGACGATGCCCTGGGCCTCCAGCTTGGAGGCGAACTTGGGGCGGATGCCCCGGGCCAGAAATCGGCCCTGGACCCGGCCGTTCTGGCCCACGCCGGTCTGCTCGAAGGCGAAGATCTCCTGCATGGTGATGGTGTCGCCTTCCATGCCGGTTATCTCCTGGAAGGAGAGCAGCTTGCGCGAGCCGTCCATGAGCCGGGAGTTCTGGATGATCACGTCCACGGCCGAGGCGATGTAACGCTTGAGCGAGCGGTCGGAGATGGAGAGCCCGGCCATGGCCACCATGGTCTCCAGGCGCATGAGCGCGTCCCGGGGGCTGTTGGCGTGGATCGTGGTCAGCGAGCCGTCGTGGCCGGTGTTCATGGCCTGGAGCATGTCCAGGGCCTCGTGGGAGCGGACCTCGCCGACGATGATCCGGTCGGGCCGCATGCGCAGACAGTTCTTGACCAGGTCGCGCTGGGTCACTTCGCCCTTGCCCTCGATGTTGGCCGGGCGGGTCTCCAGCCGGACCACGTGGTCCTGCTTGAGCTGGAGCTCGGCCGCGTCCTCGATGGTCACGATGCGCTCGTCGTGCGGGATGAAGCGCGAGAGCACGTTCAGGAGCGTGGTCTTGCCCGAGCCCGTGCCTCCGGAAATGATGGCGTTCAGCCGTCCGCGCACGATGCCCTCGAGCACCTTGGCGATCTCCGGGGTGAGCGCGCCGAAGCCGATGAGGTCGTCCACCTCCAGGGGATCCTTGGAGAACTTGCGGATGGAGAGGCTGGGCCCGTCCACGGCCAGGGGCGGGATTACGGCGTTCACGCGCGAGCCGTCCAGGAGCCGGGCGTCCACCATGGGCGAGGACTCGTCGATGCGCCGCCCCACGCGGGAGACGATGCGCTCGATGATCTTGCGCAGATGGGTGTCGTCCTTGAAGCGGGCGTTGGTGAGCACGAGCTTGCCCGAGCGCTCCACATAGATGCGCCGGTAGGTGTTCACCAGGATGTCGTTGACCGTGGGGTCCTTGATG
Organism: Desulfovibrio aminophilus; assembly: GCF_023660105.1. NCBI lineage: Bacteria > Pseudomonadati > Thermodesulfobacteriota > Desulfovibrionia > Desulfovibrionales > Desulfovibrionaceae > Desulfovibrio > Desulfovibrio aminophilus. The sequence continues at coordinate 72,606 of NZ_JAMHGA010000037.1, forward strand.
AAGGGCTCCAGCGGGCCCAGGCCCAGGACCTCGTCCTGCATCTCCAGGAGGAGCGCCCGGCGCTCGGCCTGGTTCAGGGGCGCGGCCCGGAAGTCCTCGCGCAGAAGGGTCTCCACGGCGCGCACGATCTCGGCGCGCATCTCGGTCTCGGGCAGGGCCCCGAGCAGGGTCAGGTCCAGCAGGTCGATGAGCCTCGTGTGCAGCTGGGTCTTGATCTCGTAATACTGGTCGGCCTGGGTGGCGGCCACGGGCGCGGGCGCGGCCGCCCTGGGCGCGGCCTGGGGCGCGGGGGACGGGCGGGGGACGGTGGAGCCCCGGGACAGGCGGGCGGCGAGGTTCATGCGGCCCCCAATCCCTGTCTCTTATACACA
>NZ_JAMHGA010000039.1 GCF_023660105.1 Desulfovibrio aminophilus
CGATGCCCGCATCTCCGGCACTTGAAACGACCGTCGGACAGACTGTACGCCCAGACCCCACCACATTGAGGGCAACTTCTCATGGCCAGACTCCCATAGCACAGGTCCGGTCTGGCTAGGAATTACCCTCCATAAAAGAGAACGCCGATGGCCCGGAGCCTCATGCCCGGGCTGCAGGCGGAAACATTTTTGAACCGTTGCCCTGTATCAACGCGATGGCGGGGGCGTCCTCTTCCGTGATTTCGAGGCGAATACGCTGCACTGGAACATGAGTTTCCAGGCGTCTTCGTCACGCCAATTCAGGGTGTCCGGAAACTCCCTGCTGTTCAGGTCGTCGCAATCAAACCCGGCCTGCATGAGCGGCGGAACCTTGTGCAGCATCATGAATTCCTGCTGGACCTCCTCAAAACCGTGCCTGAGCAGTTTGTGCTTATAATTCAATGGATTTTCGCGGATGCTGAGAACGCCGCGCTCCGGCTTTTCCGGGTGGCGCAGCAGGCTCGAGATGTCGTACTCCGGCGAGCCGCCGCCAAAATGATTTTTGAAAAACCGCACGGTGTATTTGTTGAACGTGTACATGTCGAACAGTTCGTTGGAATGCGTCAGAATGAGCCAGCCGCCATCCTGGAGGGCCTTGTAGCCGGCCTCGTAGAACTGCTTCTCTTCCTCGGCGGTCTGATACGCCAGGACGTTCAGCGCCGTCACGAGGAAGACGTCCGTCTCCCGGAGGTTCATGAAATCCGAGGATCCTCCGAGAATGAAGCGCATTCTCTTGTCTTGCCCATACTGCTGTAATGCTTTTTCGATCATGATTTCGCTGGGATCGATCCCGATGACGAACGCGCCGCGCTCGGCCAGGGTCTCGCAGAAGATGCCGTCGCCGCAACCGAAGTCCACGCAGGTCTTGCCCTTCAGGTCCAGGCCGTGGAGCAGGGATTCGATGACGCCGAGCCGGTGCCTGTGGTACTCGGACTGCAGCTGTCCCATGTATCTGTTGGCGACCTTGTCGAAATAATCCACGCCGATGCGCAGTTCGCGGTTTGCGACTTTGGAATCGTCAGCCATGGTGCATCTCCTTCGTTGGGCTCGACCCCCGGAGGTGACGGCCTCCACGGGCGGATGATCGGCTATCTGGCGACCCAGAAGCCGCCAAGTCAAGTCCTTTCTGGTAGGCGCGGCTACTGCTCGACCAGCTCCACTCGGCGGTTCTTGGCCCGGCCCTCCTCCGAGGCGTTGGAGGCCACCGGGGCCAGGTTGGCCAGGCCCTTGGCCGACATGCGGCCGGAGGCGACCCCGAAGTCCTTGGCCAGGGCGGCGGCTACGGCCTCGGCGCGGCGCTGGGAGAGCTTCAGGTTGTAGTCCAGGCCGCCCTGGTTGTCGGTGTGGCCCACGATGTAGACCTTGAGCCCGGGCTTGGCCTTGAGGAGTTTGGCCATCTCCTCCAGCTGCGGCCGGGACTCGGGTTTGACCTCCGCGCGGTCGAAGTCGAAGAGCACGCCGTAGAGCGCCACCCGGCCGCGCTCGTCCAGGCTCTTGCCCATCTCCCCGGCGTCCACCAGGACCATCTTGTTCTCCATGCTCCCGGAGAGCACCTCCTGCACGAACACGGCCACGCGCCGCCCGGCCGCGCTGTCGGCGGCGTTGTCCTGGCGCGCGGCGAAGACGAACACGTCGGAGACCGCGCCGTCCTTGTCCAGCCGGGCCGTGAGCAGGCGCGGGTCCTCCACGGCCAGGGAGAAGGCGTACTCCACCACCTGCTTGCCGCCGAGACGGTTGCGGGCCGCGGAGTTGAAGTAGGCGTTGCCCACGGACCGGCCGCACTCGGTCTCGTCCGAGCACTCGAAGCGCGTCTGGTAGCCGAGCTTCTGCAGGGCGATCTTGTAGTTGCGCATGACCTCCAGGGAGCTGCGGTCCGGCGGGGCCAGGTAGAGGATGCGCGTGCGGCGGCCCTCCACCTTCTCGGACTTCTCCCAGCCGGCCGAGGCGTTGACCCACTTGCCCAGGGGCAGGGCGGCCTCGTCGTACTGGTCCAGCTTGTAGCCCAGGATCACCGAGCCCTCGTAGCGCGGCAGGCCGGGGATGTCCTTGGAGCCGGGAACGTCCTGGTCGTACTTTCCGGCCAGGGCGGCCGGGGCGCAGCAGAGGGAGAGCAGGACGAGGAGGAGGGCGGCGCGGCGGATCATGGGCGTCTCCTTTGCCGGGGCGGCATGGGGGTGCTCGATGCTTCCGCACAGAACACATGGCGGCCGCCGGGTCAAGGCCGGGCTCAGTCCGCGAGGAGCGATCTCACCTTCACCTCGGCCGGGAAGTGCTCGAGGACGCATCCCTTTTGGTACGCGCCGTCCCTGAGGCCGTAATACTCCTCGGAGCGGTCGAAGCGCACGGCGATGCGCGGCGCGCCGTCCAGGAGGAAGACCTCCTTGGCCGTGATGCTCTGGTTGATGGGCGAGTCCGCGCCGCCGTAGGCCTCGTCGAGGATTTCCAGGGTGTCGGGCCTGAGCCGGACCAGGGTGTCGAGGACGCCGCCGCAGCCGCCGGTCCAGTTCCGGCCCACCCGGCCCAGCAGGTCCGGCCTGCCGTCGCCGTCCAGGTCCACCCGGGCCACGGCCGAGCGTTCCCACAGCCCGCCCTTGCAGACGTTCTTGTCCCGGTTCTCGGCCGTGACGCAGAAATCCAGGGGTTCCCAATCCACGGCCCGCAGCGTCCCGGCCCGGGCCGCGCGGCAGGCGGCCTCGTTCCCGGCGTTCGTCACCACGGTCCGGTCGCCCGCGCTTTCCAGGGAGCACAGGGGCACGAGCACGCCCTCGCGCAGGCCACGCACGAGCGTCGGCCGTCGCAACCCAGCGTCAGCCCGGACCACGTAAGATTCGCTCCTGACGTTCAGTACGAAGTCGGCGGTCCCGAAGTCGTCTGGGCCGCCGCTTTGGTCGGCGTCCAGGGGGCGGCCACGGTCGTCCAGGGCCACCACCCAGGAGGTGTTGCAGGAGCCGCCGGAATTGGCGGTCAGGAAGCCCTGGTCTCGGCCGGTGAAGCGGTCGCGGAGCGTGGTCATGCGGGTGGGCGAGGAGACGTCGGCCTCGTAGCGCGTGCGCTCCTCCTGGGTGAGGTCGCGGCCTTGCGCCTCCAGGTCCTTGAGCGTCCCGGCCCTGGCCCGCTCGGCGATGGTCCCGCAGACCGACTTGGCCTTGGCCGGGGTGAGGCGCGGGAAGTCGAAGTCCGAGAGCTTGCGGTTGGCGGCCTTGGCCGCCTTCACCAGGGCGGCCATGCGCTCGCGGTAGGCCAGGGCCAGGCCTTCGGCGTCCGGGCAGCGGTCGCGCACCTCGGCAAGCCAGTCCTTCTGCTCCTGGGCCAGGTTCGGAACCTTGGCCTTGAGCGCCACGCGGTACACGGCGTCCAACTGCTCGTCGAGCACCGAGAGGCGGTAGTCGCCGCAGACCAGGACTTCCGCGTCATTGGCGGCGTCCTCGCAGGGAAAGCTCGCCGCCCGCGCCCCGGCCGCCAGGCCGAGGAGCGCCACGAGGGAGAGGAGGATGCGTCTGTCCATCGTCGCGGCCTCACGCCGGGCCTTGGCGGTCCATGCTCCGGTAGTTGATGGCCTCGGCCAGGTGGTTCACGGCCAGGGTCTCCGCGCCGTCCAGGTCCGCGATGGTCCGGGCGATGCGCAGCACCCGCGTGTAGGCCCGGGCCGAGAGGCCGAGCTTCTTCACCGCCTGCTCCAGGAAGTCGTGCTCCGGTTGGGACAGGCGGCAGTGCTTCTCCAGGGCCGAGCCCGAAAGCTCGGAGTTGATGTGCGGCCCGCTGTCGCCGTAGCGCGCGGCCTGCACGGCCCGGGCCCTGGCGATGCGCGCCCGCATGGTGGCCGAGTCCACGCTGCCGCGTGTTTCCTTCAAATCCTTGTAGGGCACGGCCGGAACCTCCACCTGGAGGTCGATGCGGTCCAGCAGCGGGCCCGAGAGCTTGGCCCGGTAGCGCTGCACGGACTGGGGCGTGCAGGTGCAGGGGTGGCGGTCGTCGGTGAGGTAGCCGCACTGGCAGGGGTTCATGGCCGCCACGAGCATGATGTCCGCCGGGTAGGTCAGGGCCACGGCCGCGCGCGAGATGGTCACCATCCCGTCCTCCAGCGGCTGGCGCAGCACCTCCAGGGCGTGCTTCTTGAATTCCGGCAGCTCGTCCAGGAAGAGCACGCCCCGGTGGGACAGGGAGACCTCGCCCGGTCGGGGATAGGTGCCGCCGCCCACCAGCCCGGCGTCGGAAATGGTGTGGTGCGGCGAGCGGAAGGGCCTGGTCACGATCAGGGCCTGGTCGCGCGGGAGCTGCCCGGCCACGGAATAGATCTTCGTCACCTCCAGGGCTTCCTCGAACCGCAGGGGCGGGAGCACCGTGGGGATGCGCTGGGCCAGCATGGTCTTGCCGCTGCCGGGCGGGCCGATGAACAAAAGGTTGTGACCCCCGGCGGCCGCGATCTCGATGGCCCGCTTGGCGTGCTCCTGGCCCTTCACGTCGGCGTAGTCCAGGTGGAAGTCGCGGCGCTTGTCCCAGAGGGTGTCGATGTCCAGGCTCGCGGGCTCGATCTCGGCCTCGCCCAGGAGAAAGGCCACCGCCAGCCCGAGACTTTCGGCCCCGAACACCGGCAGGCCCTTGACCACGGCGGCCTCGGCCGCGTTGGCCGCGGGCAGGACCAGGCCGCGCGCGCCCTCGTCGCGGGCCCGGATGGCCAGGGGCAGGACGCCCTCCACGGGCTTGAGCTCGCCCGTGAGCGACAACTCCCCGGCGAAGAAGAAGCCCTCCAGCCGCTCGGCCGGGAGCGCGCCCGAGGCGGCCAGCAGGCCCAGGGCCAGGGGCAGGTCGTAGGCGCTGCCCTCCTTGCGCACGTCGGCCGGGGCCAGGTTCACGGTGATCCGCGAGGGCGGGAGCTTGAAGCCGCTGTTCTTGAGCGCGGCGAAGACCCGCTCCTTGGCCTCGCGCACCGCGCCCTCGGCCAGCCCGACCATGACGAAGGCGGGCATGCCCTGGCGGGCGAGGTCCACCTCCAGGTCCACGCGGAAGGCGTCGATGCCCAGCAGGGCCGCGGCGGCGGCTTTGGCGATCATGGATTTCCCAATGGTTTCAACACGCAGCGCATATCGGTCGGTGTATGCGTTTTGCACCCCGGCCGCAAGGGGCGCGAAAAAAAAGGCCGCCCCCTCGCGGGGGCGGCCTTCGTCGTCATGATCTTCGGCCGGGCTAGTTCACGAGCCTGCCGATGCGGCTCCAGCGGATGTCCAGGCCGTGCGTGAAGTCCCAGGACCAGTAGATGATGAGCGCCTTGCCGCGCAGGGCCGAGCGGTCCACGAAGCCCCAGAAGCGCGAGTCGTAGGAGTGGTCGCGGTTGTCGCCCATGACGAAGTACTTGCCCTCGGGCACCGTGGTCTTGGGCATCCAGTCCCGCTTCCAGGAGAAGCTGTTGCGGTCGAAGTACTCGGCCGGATTCTCGTTCACCTCGGGCATGTGCGGATTGGCCACGGCCACGGGCTCGTCGTGCACCACGTAGGGCTCGTCCAGGAGCTTGCCGTTGACGAAGACCTGCTTGGCCTTGATCTCCACCACGTCGCCCGGCGTGCCGATGACGCGCTTGATGAAGTCCTTGTCCGGGTCGATGGGATACTCGAAGACCACCACGTCCCCGCGCCTGGGATCGCCCACGGGCACGATGACCTTGTCCGAGAAGGGCATGCGCACGCCGTAGGCGAACTTGGTCACCAGCAGGTGGTCGCCCACCAGCAGGGTGTTCAGCATGGACTCGGAGGGAATCTTGAAGGCCTGCACGATGAAGGCCCGGATCACCAGCGCCAGGACCAGCGCCACGATGAGCGCTTCGGCGTACTCCTTGAGCGTCTTCCACCACGTCGGATTCATGGACCGTCCTTATTCGTCCCCGGCTTTCAGCACGGCGAGGAAGGCTTCCTGCGGAATCTCCACGTTGCCCATGCGGCGCATGCGGCGCTTGCCTTCCTTCTGCTTCTCCAGGAGCTTTCGTTTGCGGGTGATGTCGCCGCCGTAGCACTTGGCGATGACGTCCTTGCGGAACGGGGCCACCCGTTCCTTGGCGATGATCTTCTTGCCGATGGCCGCCTGGATGACCACCTCGAACATCTGGCGCGGGATGCTGCGCTTGAGCCGCAGGGCCAGGGATCGGCCCACGTGGGCCGCGTTCTGGCGGTGCACGATGACCGAGAAGGCGTCCACCGGGTCGGCGTTGATGAGGATGTCCAGCTTGACCAGGTCGGCCTCGCGGTAGTCGATGATCTCGTAGTCCAGGGAGGCGTAGCCCCGGGTGCCGGACTTCAGCTTGTCGAAGAAGTCGTACATGATCTCGGCGAAGGGCATCTCGTAGGTGATGATCACCCGCGTGCTGGTCAGGTAGCGGATGTCCTTCTGGATGCCCCGCTTTTCCTCGCAGATCTTGAGCACGTTGCCCACGTATTCGTTGGGCACGTGCACTTCCATGCGCACGTAAGGCTCGCGCACGGCCTCGATGTACACCGGGTCGGGCATGCGGCTCGGGTTGTCGATCTCCATCTCCTCGCCCTTGGTGGTCGTGACCTGGTAGATGACCGAGGGCGCGGTGGTGATGAGCTTGGCCTCGAACTCGCGCTCCAGGCGCTCCTGCACGATCTCGATGTGCAGCAGGCCCAGGAAGCCGCAGCGGAAGCCGAAGCCCAGGGCCGTGGAGGTCTCGGGTTCGTAGCTGAAGGCCGCGTCGTTGAGGTGCAGCTTCTCCAGCGCCACCTTGAGCGGCTCGTATTCCGAGGGCTCCACGGGGTAGAGTCCGGCGAAGACCATGGGCTTGATGGTCTTGAACCCGGGGAAGGGCGTGGGCGTGGGGTTCTCGGGCTTGGTCAGGGTGTCGCCCACGGGCGCGTCGCCCAGCTCCTTCATGGCCGCGCAGAGGAAGCCCACCTCGCCGGGGCCCATCTCCTTGAACTCCACGGGCTCGGGCGAGAACGCGCCGAGCTTGGTGACCTCGAAGGAACGCTTGGTGGAGAATATCTGGATGCGCTCGCCCAGGCGCAGCGAGCCTTCCAGGATGCGGAAGAGCACCACCACGCCCTGGTAGGAGTCGTACCAGGAGTCGAAGATCAGGGCCTTGAGCGGGGCTTCCGGGTCGCCCTGGGGCGCGGGCAGGTGGGTGATGATCCGCTCCAGCACCTCGGGCACGCCCTGTCCGGTCTTGGCGCTCACGGCCAGGGCGTCCTTGCAGTCCAGGCCGATGACCTCCTCGATCTCGGCCTTGATCCGCTCGGGTTCGGCGCTGGGCAGGTCGATCTTGTTCAGGACCGGGATGATCTCCAGGTTGTGGTCCAGGGCCAGGTAGACGTTGGCCAGGGTCTGGGCCTCCACGCCCTGGGAGGCGTCCACCACCAGCAGGGCCCCCTCGCAGGCCGCCAGGCTGCGCGAGACCTCGTAGGAGAAGTCCACGTGGCCGGGCGTGTCGATGAGGTTCAGGACGTACTTCTTCCCGTCGCGCGCGGTGTAGGGGATGCGCACGGTCTGGGCCTTGATCGTGATGCCCCGCTCGCGCTCCAGCTCCAGCTTGTCCAGGTATTGGTCGCGTTTCTCGCGCTCCGAGACCAGACCGGTGATCTCCAGGATGCGGTCGGCCAGGGTGGACTTGCCGTGGTCGATATGGGCGATGATGCTGAAATTTCGGATGTTTTCGGTCTTGGTCATATGTTGGGGGCCATGCTCCTTGAACTGGGGGAATCCGCGCGAGGGACCGCGAGGCGAGCCCCTTGTACGGCATTTGTCCGGGCCTGTCTAATGGCTGGAAAGCGCCGCGCCCGCTGGCCGTCGGGAACCCCGCGCCCCGTCCCGCTAGATCGTGTTGATGATGACCACCTTGCCGCCCACCGCGCCCTTGACCGAGGCCTTGTCGTAGGCGGTCAGGTCGCGCCGGACGCGCCAGAGCAGCCTGCCCGGAAGCTCGTCCCGGGTGGCCCGCAGGGTCGGCGGGCGCATCTCGGTGCCGTCGTGCATGCGCATGACCACGTCCACGTAAAGTTCCGTGGTTCCGCGCAGTTCGGCGTAGGAGTCCTGCAGGACCGCCTTGACCTCGACCTGCTTGACGGTCTTTTCGTTCTCCTGCAAGAACTCCACGAGCTTGGCCCGCTCCTCGGGGGTGAGGCGCAGGCGCGCCTCGTCCAGGTCGCCGGAAAAGATGAGCGGGCCTTCTCCCCGGCTGCGCTGGAAGAAGTCCGCTCCGATGTGTCCGATGCGGATGTCTTTTTCGAAGGGGTTGTTCTGGAGAAAGAGGGCGAAAAGGCCGGCCACCACCACGAGGATGGCCAGGTTGCGCAACGTGCTCCCTCCCCGCTCCCCGGCGCGGTGATCGGTCATGCGTCGTCCTCCCGGGCCTCCTCATAACCCGGCGCAACGAAGCAGGCAACCAAGGAGAAAACGTGCTTCCCGCATTGTTCTGGACCGGTCTGGCAGTGGGCTTCTCCATCGCCGCCCCGGTGGGCCCCGTGGGCCTCATGTGCATCCAGCGCACCCTCTCCGGCGGCCGCCTCAACGGCCTGTTCACCGGCCTGGGCGCGGCCTGCGCCGACGCCTTCTACGGCGCGGTGGCCGGATTCGGCCTGACCGTGATCTCGTCCTTCCTCATGGGCCAGCAGGTCTGGCTCAAGCTCGGCGGCGGGCTGTTCCTGATCTGGCTCGGCTGGAAGATGGCCCGCCAGCCCGGCCTGCCCGGCGTGCGCGCGGGCCAGGGGCCCGGCCTCTGGGCCTCGTTCGCGAACACCTTCTTCCTGGCTCTGACCAGCCCGGCCACCATCCTGCTCTTCATGGGCGCCTTCGCGGGCCTCGGCCTGGGCCGCGAGAGCCGGGACCATTCCTCGGCCCTGGCCCTGGTGCTCGGCGTGTTCCTGGGCTCGGCCGCCTGGTGGTTCTTCCTCTCCACGGCCACCGGCTTCCTGCGCGAACGCATCACCCGTCATCTGGGACTGGTGAACAAGCTCTCCGGTGCCACCATCGCGGCCTTCGGCTTGGCCGCCCTGGTTTCGCTGGTCGTGGCGTTCTGAAAAGAACGAGGGGGCTCCCCGCCCCCTTGAACCCCCGGCCAGGGCGCGGCCCTGGACCGCATGGCTTCGGCGTTTTTCCCGGGGGGGGGCTTCGCCCGCCGGGCAAAAAGCCGAAGCTGGGGCAATTATTTGGGAAAAGGAATCGGCCCGGGGGGGCAAACTCCCCGGGGCG
>NZ_JAMHGA010000040.1 GCF_023660105.1 Desulfovibrio aminophilus
CGATGCCCGCATCTCCGGCACTTGAAACGACCGTCGGACAGACTGTACGCCCAGACCCCACCACATTGAGGGCAACTTCTCATGGCCAGACTCCCATAGCACAGGTCCGGTCTGGCTAGGAATTACCAAAAACAAAAAGGCGGGAACCTCTACTTCGAGGCCACGGGCTTGGCGCCCCAGAGGGTCAGGATGCGGCGCTGGATCAGGGCCGCCCAGTCGGTCATGGCCTTTTCGGCCTGGCCGGTCTCGGAGAAGTTGGCGGAGTCGTACTTGTCGCCCTGGCGGTCGTCGGAGAACAGGCCCATGGTCTTGCCGGAGGCCGCGTCGCTGAAGCGGATGGCCACGGAACAGCCGCCCACGTTGGGGTCGCGGCCGATGGCCGCGCGTTCGCCCAGGGAGAGCAGGATGCCCACCGGCAGCACCGAGCTGATGCTGTTGCGCACCGGGTTGCTGGGCCGCACATTGGTGACGGCCGCGCTGATGCGCAGCACGCCGGGCCCGGGCTTGTCGGCCAGGGGGAACCGGATGTCCGTGAGGGCCTTGGCCAGGGCGTTCTGGAAGAACCCGGCCAGGGCCTTCAGCTCCTCGGGCTTGATGCCGCTCTCCGTGGCCATGTCGTCCAGGTTCCAGACCTGCACCGGGTCCACGATGATGGCCTTGTACTTCTTGGGATTGAAATCCGGGTTGCGCCAGGCGCGCATGGGCTCGTGGCCCTTCACCGGGGCCAGGAGCGATTCCTCCGCGCCCAGGAAACCGGCCTCGGCCGTGCGGGCCATGTCGTCGTCGTTGGAGGATTTTCCGCCGCAGGAATTGAGGAGCAGACAGAGGATCAGGATCGGAAAGACGAGACGCGCCAAGTGCCGCATGCGCTCCTCCCGGGCGGGGGTTCGAGGTTCGCCTGACCTTCTATGTCCCCATTCCCCCCCGCCTGTAAAGGGCGAAAGCGGTATTTTTCACGATTTCCGTCGGTCCGGGGTCGGGCCCGCCCCTTGCGCCCGCAGCCGCTTTGGGCGAGAATCACCGGATGTTCAAGCCCTCCGCCGGTTCCCCGGTAATGGTCCTGCTCACGGTCTGCCTGGCCCAGTTCCTGGCCCCGTTCATGGTCACGGCCGTGGGCGTGGCCCTGCCCTCCCTGGGCCGGGAACTGGGGGCCTCGGCCCTCCAGCTGAGCCTCGTGGAGCAGCTCTACGTCCTGTCCCTGGCCATGACCATGCTCGCCTTCGGCCGCTGGGGCGACATCATCGGCCGCCGCCGCATCTACATGACCGGCCTGGCGGTCTACACGGTCATGACCTTCTCCCTGGGCTACACCCAGGGCATCGTCTCGATCATGGCCCAGCGCTTCGTCCAGGGCCTGGGCGCGGCCATGTACCTCTCCGGCAGCCTGGCCCTGGTGGCCTCGGCCTATCCCCAGGAAATGCGCGGCCGGGTCATCGGCACGGTCTCGGCGGCCACCTATGCCGGGCTCTCCCTGGGCCCGGTGATCGGCGGCCTCATCACCTCGCACTTCGGCTGGCGCAGCGTGTTCCTCATGGTCGTGCCCCTGGGGCTGGCGGCGGTGGCGGCCTGCGCGTTCGGCGTGCCCGACGACTCCCGCCGCGACGGGGAGCGCATGGACTGGACCGGCGCGCTGGTCTACGCCCTGGCCGTGGGCCTGTTCATGCTCGGCGCGGCCCACGCCGGGGAGATGCCCAAGGGCCCGGTCATGATCGCCCTCGGCATCGGGATCGCGGCCCTGTTCCTGCGCCTGGAGTCGCGCACGGCGAGCCCCCTGCTGGACCTGGGCCTGCTGCGCTCCAACCGCTCCTTCACCCTGGGCTGCCTGGCGGCCCTGGGCAACTACGCCGCCACCTTCGGGATCACCTTCCTGGCCAGCCTCTACCTGCAATACGTCAAGGGCCTGTCCCCGCGCCAGGCCGGGCTCGTGCTCCTGGCCATGCCCGCGGTGCAGGTGGTCGTGACCCTGCAGTCCGGCCGCATGGCCGACCGCATGGACCCCGGGCGGCTGGCCACGGCGGGCATGCTCATGAGCACCGCGGGCCTGCTCCTGGCCGCCGCGACCTGCGGCCCGGACATGCCCATCTGGCTCCTGGTCCTGGAACTCATGCTCATCGGCGCGGGCTTCGGGGTGTTCATCTCGCCCAACTCCGCCTCGATCATGGGCAGCGTGGAGCGCGAGCGCTTCGGCTTGGCCTCGGGCATGATCGCGGCCATGCGCACCCTGGGCATGGCCGTCAGCATGACCTCGGTGGCGCTCATCTTCTCCGTGGTCATGGGCCGGGCCGCCGTGTCCCGGGAGACCCTGCCGCTGTTCCTGGGCTCCATGCGCGCCGGGCTGGCGCTCTTGGCGGTGTTCTCCTGCCTGGGCGTGCTCGTCTCCCTGGGCCGGGTGCGCCGGAAGCGGACGGCGGAAGTTCCGCCGGGCGGGCAGTAGCCAGGGGCCGCGCCCTGGGATATTCTTCTTTCGTCGCGCCGCCCGGCGCGGCAGAGCGAGGAGGTGGAGTCATGGGAAGAAACCGTTTCGCGTCCGCCGTCCGTCTGGCGGCGGTCCTGGCGCTGGTCGCGCTGCTGGCCGCCTGCGCCCAGAAGAAGGCCCCCGCGCCCAAGGCGGGCGCGGGAATCACCCCGGCCGAGGCCCGGGCCGTCGCCACGGAGGCCTATCTCTACGGCTATCCCCTGGTGACCATGGAGATGACCCGCCGGGTGATGACCAACGTGGCCGCGCCGGAGAACGGGCACGCGCCCATGAACGAGTTCGCCCACGCGCGGCGCTTTCCCTCGGCGAACTTCCGCGACGTGACCACGCCCAACGCGGACACGCTCTACTCCACGGCCTGGCTGGACCTCTCGGCCGGGCCCATGGTCCTCTCCCTGCCGGACACGCACGGCCGCTACTACCTCATGCCCATCCTCTCGGCCTGGACCGGGGTCATCGCCTCGCCCGGCGCGCGCACCACGGGCACCGGCCAGCAGACCTACGTGCTCACCGGCCCGGACTGGCGGGGCTCCCTGCCCCCGGACGCGCGCGAGATCAAGTCGCCCACGAACATGGTCTGGATCCTGGGCCGGACCTCCTGCACGGGCACGGCCTCGGACTACGAGAGCGTGCACGCGCTCCAGAACCGCTACACGCTCAAGCCCCTCTCGGCCTGGGGCAAGCCCTACGACCCGCCCCTGGGCAGGGCGGACCCCTCCGTGGACATGAAGACCGCCGTGCGCGACCAGGTGGACGCCATGCCCGCCGGGTCCTACTTCCGGCTCCTGGCGAAGCTCTTGCGCGACAACCCGCCCCTGCCCGGGGACGCCCCCCTGCTGGCCCGCATGGCCGCCCTGGGCCTCGTGCCGGGCAAGGACTTCGACCTGGGCGAACTGCCGCCGGAGCTGGCCCTGGCCGCGGCCGGAGCGCCCCGCGACGGGCAGGCCCGCATGGCCTCGGCCGCCCGGAGCACGGCCCAGGTGATCAACGGCTGGTCCGTGGACCTCAAGATGGGGGCCTCCGACGAGGACTACACGCACCGGGCGGACGTCACCCGCCGGGGCCTGGGCGCCAACCTGCCCCAGGACGCGGTCTACGCCATGTCCACGGGCTGGTACCGGGGCGAGGGCAAGTACGTGGTGCGCTTCCCGGCCGGGCAGCTGCCGCCGGTGAACGGCTTCTGGTCCCTGACCCTCTACGACGGAGAGTACTTCTTCGCGGCCAACCCGCTGAACCGCTTCTCCCTGGGCTCGCGCGACGCGCTCAAGACCGGCGAGGACGGCTCCGTGACCATCCACGTGCAGCACGAGTCGCCCGGGCCGGACAAGGAGTCCAACTGGCTGCCCGCGCCCGAAAAGGAGTTCAACCTCGTGCTGCGGCTCTACTGGCCCAAGTCCGCGCCGCCCTCGATCCTGGACGGCTCCTGGGCCCCGCCGGAAATCGAGCTGGCGCGATAGGCGGGAACCGGCGCGGATAAAAAAAGCCCCCGGGGGAATCCTCCGGGGGCTTTTCTCGTCACGGGGCGGGGCTACTTCGCGGCGGCCTTGCCCGAACCCTTGGCGGCCTTGGCGGCGGGCTTCGCGCCCTTGCGCTTGGTCCAGAGCTTCATCTCGGCCATCTTCTTGCGCCGCATCCGTTGCAGCGACTTGCAGACCAGCGGCAGGTTCTTCTTGAAGCCGAACTTCTCGCGGTAGGCGTCCGCATCCAGGCCGTGGGAGGCCAGATGCTTCTTGGTCAGGATCTTGAAGCTCTTGCCGCAGACGCAGCACGAGATGGACTTCTCCTTGATGGATTTGCCCGGATCACAGACCGCCGCCTCCTCGACGACAGCCTCTCCGGCGTTGATGCCCTTCAGGCTCGCGGTCAGGCTCCGCGTCATGCTCACCATCTCCTCTTCGGTCATGGTCCTGACGCTCGCCTGGGCCTTCACGATCTCCAAAGCAGCTTTCACGAAATCATCCATTGTGTGTCTCCTGATGTGGATAGTGCGAATCACAACATGCAGTATAATCGGATTTTATGCAATGGACAGCTTTTTTTCTCGTCATGTTGCACGGCGCTGCGACGCCCGCCTACGCGGAACGCGCGCCGAAAGCGGCGGCGGTGCTTCCGGGCGAACTCCGTTGGGGCGGGGATCAGCGGGCCTTGGCGAGGAAGTCCGCGCGCCGCACGGGCGCGACCTCGACCAGCACCCCGCCGTAGCCCTTGCAGGCCACGCCCGTGTCCAGGCAGTGGGTCTGGCGCATGAAATGGATGCCCGCCGGGTCCTGTCCGGCGCAGAGCCGCTCGTTGATGAGCGCCACGGGCAGGGCCAGCTGGCTCACGAGATAGACGCACAGCCTCGGCGGGCAGCGCTTGGCGATGAAGTTCCCGGCCACGTCGAGCACGAAGGTGTCCCCGGCGGCGTAGTCGGAATTGCAGTTGGCCGCGCGCAGCACCGTGACCGTGATGAGATATTCCACGCCCGCCGCGCTCACGGCCTCCGCGAAGCGCAGGCGGGGCTCGTCGCCCGCCAGCAGGGCGGCCTCGTCCTCGGTGTAGCCCAGATGCTCCGCGAACCGCCTGGCCATCTCGGATTGATCCATGCACGCCTCCTTGGGGATAATGCGCCGGGACGTAGCACAATCAGGCCCTCTTCGCCATCAACGCCCGCGCGGAATGACGGCCAGCCCGGCGGCCACGGCCAGCAGCGCCGCCGTCCCGCCCAGGATGAAGGGCGCGCGCGGGCCGATGACGTCCCAGGCCAGCCCGGCGGCCAGGCTTCCGGCCAGGGTCGACAGGCCCGTGACCATGAGGAAGAAGCCCAGGGCCGCGCCCCGGCGCTCGGCCGGAATGGTCGAGGCCACCAGGGCCTTGCCCACGCCCTCGGTGCAGCCCATGTACAGGCCGTAGAGCGGGAACAGGCCCCAGATCCAGCCGGGGCCCGCCAGGGCGAAGCCGAAGTAGACCAGGGCGTAGAGCGTCCAGCCCCCGAGCATCATGCGCCAGCGGCCGAAGCGGTCGCTCAGGACTCCGGCCGGGTAGGCCGACAGGGCGTAGGTCAGGTTGAAGAGCACGTAGGCGGCCACGGCCTGCACGTCGCTGAAGCCGAGGCTCTTGGCCCGCAGCAGGAGCAGGGCGTCGGTGCTGTTGGCGAAGGCGAACAGGCCGAGCAGCGCCAAGGCGCGCCAGTATTCCCGGGGCAGGCCGCGCAGGGCCTCGCGCAGCGGGAGACGCGGGGCCGGGGTTCCGTCCGCCGCGCGTTCCGGGGCGGCGTCCCGCAGCCGGAAGGTGAGCCAGACCGCCGCCGCGCCAGGCAGGGCCGCCAGGAGGAAGATGAGCCGGTAGCGGCCGGGCAGCAGGGCCAGCAGACCCAGGGCCAGGAGAAGGCCAGGGCCAGCAGCGGCTTGGACAGGGCGCTCAGGCCGTAGCCCGCCCGCACGTAGGGCGCGCGGCGGCCCAGGCGGTCGCTGTGCCAGCCCGAGAGGCCCTTCATGACCGAGACCACGGCCTCGGCCACGCCCTCCACCGCGCCCAGGACCACGGCCGGGGCGCCCAGCGCGGCCGTGAGAAACAGGGGCACCACGGGATAGATCATCTCCGAGGCCACGTCGGTGAGAAAGCTGACCCAGCCCAGGGTCCAGATCGCCCGGGGCAGGCCCAAACGCCCGCCCTTCCCGGCTTCCGCCGAAGCGCCGCGCGACACGTCGTCCGCCATGACCGTTTCCCTCGCCTGAAAACAAAAAACCACGCCCGGCGGCGTGGTCCGTCTTCCGCCCACACTCCCGCCGCATTCCCCATCCGGCAGGAGTCATCAGCATCACGAGCGGTTCAAGGGGGACTCCATCCCCTGCCCCGCCCTTCTAGCCCGGGGCCGGGAGGGGGTCAATGGAGGGGACAAAATTTGTAGAATTTGTATCAAAATAGTGACTCCCGCTCCTTTTGTAGTTACCGCCTCTGGTCATGATGAAGCGGTCCTGCGCCCGCTCGCTGGAAAAGGCGCTGGAGAAAATTCTTGTTTCCAGGAAACCGGGCGTGGTACAAACTCGCCATTATTTGCGATCACGTTCGTAACCATGGGATATTTGGCATGCGGAGCCCTACGGATGGACGTTGAGAGAGGGCAAGTGAGGACTGTAGTGTGCAAAAAGTAGCCGCCTACCTCCTGGAGCGCCTTGACGACATGGAGTGGCCCGAATCTCGGGCTGCAGAAGCCGACCGCCTTAAGGCCCACGTCGAAAGATGGCTACGCTCGAAGGGAGCGCCAAGCATCGATATGACTGGCACTTACCAGCCCATAGATGGAAGTGTGGGCACCTTCAAAATCCAAGAGGCTGTTGACGGCGATCGATCATTGTGGGCGCTCGACCTACAGGAAGATACGACCGAAGGGCGGCGCTTCTTGGCATGCCTTTCTATCATCGCAGGAAGGGACAGAGTCTCGGTCTACATCACTCTCGAAACCGGTTGGATGACAACCCAGGTCATGCCGGTGTCGATTGACCCGCGTTGCCCGAGGATCGTTCGTGACCTGATACAGTTGCCAGGCCGTTGGTTTCACGGCGCGTCGTTGCTGAGCCAGGCCAAGTACATAACGGGCTTCGATGCGGGCGAAACGCTCGTTCACGAAATTCAATATGCGGATCGGTCAGTACCGATCATCGTCATCAGCAAAAGATATGGCGAGCTCGCCTTGCCTGATCTCGACCGGACACTCGGGTATGACTTGGCTGGCCTCGCGAATGTCTACATGCTGGATGAGGATGCGTCCTGGGCGTTGACAGACGCACTAGGGCGCGATTGGTGCTGTTACCACGGGGCAGTCCGGCTGTACTGGCCCCGTTTTGCCTTGGGCCAGGATCGGTTCCAACATCCGTTGTGGACGGCCGAGCGATTGCGCTCGATAGAAGGCGATCCCGAAGAGACGCGGGAGCTATTCCGGCGACAACTTCGTGGTCTCATCTTTCGCGCATCTGCGCTCAGTGTTACCAGGCCGCGCGAGATTGACGAAATTCGCGAGGCCCACAATCGCCGCGGGTTCACCGAGCTTCGTCTACAAGCGACTTCTTTGACAGAATTCCAAGAGCTTGCGGACAACTACGCAAAGGACAACGATCAGCTACGCCAGGAACTGACGCTAGCACGGAGTCAAGTCGAGAGCCTCCAGGAACAAGTCAGGACATTGGAAGGCGACAAACTCGCGCTCAGGGCTCACCTCGCCGCAAAGGGTTCCGCCGAGGATGCCAAGGCCGAGGGAGAAATCGCACCTGGTGGAGACGAGTGCGAAGTCGAGTCCACAGAACCGACGTCGGGAGAGACGCGGTTTTACAAGAAGGTCCACGCCGCGCCAACGCATGACATAATGGAGCATGTGAATGACTGTGGCCACAATCGTTGGCAACCATCGCACAAGGGCGACAAGGCAAAGAAGGGTATCGAGAAGTTGGAAGGGCGTTCCAACTGGCAGAGCCTTCACCATTGCGGCACATGCACCGGCGGCGGCATGTGGAAAGTCCGGTGGTGACAATCGACCAGAGAGACGCCCGTCACCCCGCGCGCTGAATGCCGCCTTCTTGAGCCAGCCGCATTTCTGGCCAAGGCTCCCTGGATTTGTCCTGGGGCAGGCCGTGCTGTATCTTACTGAGCCAATGTCGGGCTGTCTGTTTGTAGCGAAGGAGTGATGCTAATGTCTAAAGAAGCATGCATCGAAATCATTGAAGGTATCTACGAAGGCGGAAAGGATGTTACCCTTCCAAGTCGTGAAGGAGAACAGCCTATCACTCTGCTGGCCAGCAGAGATGGGTATCATATGCAAGCGGCATACGAACCGGTGAGCTATAAGGGGGCCGGAGGGGTCTTCGATGCTTTGATTGCCTATTATCAAAGGTAATTCCTAGCCAGACCGGACCTGTGCTATGGGAGTCTGGCCATGAGAAGTTGCCCTCAATGTGGTGGGGTCTGGGCGTACAGTCTGTCCGACGGTCGTTTCAAGTGCCGGAGATGCGGGCA
>NZ_JAMHGA010000041.1 GCF_023660105.1 Desulfovibrio aminophilus
TCGGCGTCCATGACCTCCACCCCGCCGGGAGTCTTGCTCACCGGCGTGGGCACGGCCCGCGCCGTCACCGTCACCTCCTCCAGGGCATACGGCGCGCCCCGGTCCTGCGCCTGGCTCGGAACGGCGGAAAAGGCCATCAGCGGCAGGATCACCGCGAAGAACAGTTCTGATCTCTTTATTCCAAACACTTCCTTTCTCCTCCTCACGATTGTGAACCGCCGGATCGGATCAGGCGTTGCAGCACGAACAGCGCCCGGCGCCCGGCGCGGCCCCCATGGCGCCATCCATGACCTCGGCGGCGCGCAGCAACGCATCCCAGCCGGGCCAGCGCATCTTCCAGCCGGATTCCTCCAACTCCGCGAAACCGGGCACGTCCTGCCTTACGGGGACGACGCCGCCGCAGGAGGACAGAAACGCCTGCACCTCCCGGGACAGCAGGTATTCCAGGATGTCGTGCGCCCGCCGGGGGGCCTCGCGGCCGATGCAGGCCACCAGGGGCACGGCCAAGGCCCCGCTGTCAGGCCAGACCATCCGCGCGCGGCCGCCCCGGAACGTCCGGCCGAACGCGGGGATGAGCAACCCGGCCCCGAGTTCGCCGGAAGAGACGCGGCGGTTGATGTCCAGGGGTGTGCTCGCGGTATCCAGGCGGACGGGAGGTGCGTCGAAACCGGCCAGCAACTCCTCCGCCAGGAACGGCAACGGCGTGTCCCGGGGCGGAGTGCCCAGGGAATCCGAGAAATCCCGCCCGACGAGGTGCCCCCAGTCGCTCACAGTGGCCGCCCAGCGTTCGTTGACCGCCAACACGCAGGGCGCCACGGCCACGATGCGGAGTTCCGGCGCGGGCGGGGTCAGGCCCAGGGCGCGCAACTCGGGGCGCAGTTCCGGCGCGTCCACCTCGGGCACGGCGAACGACGGGCGGTCCCTCAGAACGTTGCGCACCAGCTGTGGGTAGGCCGAGACGGCGAACCCGGCGAACGGCGACGCCCCACACTTCGCGGCGAACTCGTACATCTCCTGATGAATGTCCGGCGCGCCGACGCGCGCGTCGGGAAACCGCTCCGCGATGCGGGAACGGACGCTCCGGGCCACATTGGGAGGCAGGGCGAGATGGACGGCGCAGCTCATGCCCGCGCCTCCCGGCGCAGCCTTCCGCCGCCCCTGAGCGTGTCGCGGGCCGTGAGCAGTTCCGCGTCGCATGCCGCGAGGTCCTCCAGGCGAACCCGTTCCTCCCCGTCGCGTTCGATCAGGGCCTGCATTCCGCCCCCGCGCATGACCACGCGGCGGTCATTCATGAGCATGAGCACCGGGTCGTGGGTCGCGGTGAGGACGATCTTGCCGCGGCCGGTGAGGGCCTCCAGGGCGCGGTGCTTGTCGATGCCCGCGTTCTCCACCTCGTCGATGAGCACCACGGGGGCGTCTGAAATCAAGGCGATGTCGGCGATCATGAGCGACCTGGCCTGCCCTCCGCTCAGTCCCTGGAGCCGATCGACGGCGTCCACCGGTTCACCGCAGAGTTCGTTGGCCAGGGCGAGCACACGCTCCACGCATCCCGAGCCGTCCTTGCCGAGCACGGCCGCATGCATGCGTATGAACGACCCCACGTCGGCGTCCATGACGAAATTGGTCCGCTGGGAGAGCGTGCCCACGAGGCCCGAGGCCCCGATCAACGGCGGCCGACCGTCCAGCAGCACGTGGCGTTTGGACGGAGTGTCGCCCTGCGCCAGTTGCGCGATGTCTGCCAGGAGCTCGCTCTTGCCCGAGCCGGTCGGGCCGACCACGGCCAGGGATTCGCCGGACCGGACCCGCACGCGCTCCACCGGCTCGGGTGAGCCGCCCCGGTTTTTTCCGCCAAGAATGTCAAGGGTGTTCATGCCCATTTCAGGCCTCCGTCCAGCACAGCTTTTCCACGTTGCCCGACTGGAACCGCCTGCCGATGCGGCGCTCCCCCGTGCAATAGGAGCAGATCGCCGCGGGCATGTCGTGCCGCAGCCGGGCATCCGCCAAGCCGGGGTTCACGGACATGCCCCGCAGGCAGCGCAGCAGGGCCAGGGCGCCCGTTCCGGTCAACCCGTTCATGGGCAGGATCTCCGCCCCGGGGTTCTCTTCCATGATCCGGTGCGCGAGCACCTCCCGCTCGGCCTGCGAGACGAGATCGCCCTTGGTCAGGAGGACCACGTCCGCGAGGGAAAGCATGGGGCCCATCTTCACCGGGGCGTCCAGGCCGCCCAGGCAGTCCACCACCGTGACGGCGGGGACTCCCTCGACGTGCGGCGCGCAGCGCAGGCAGAGCCCGGCGGTTTCCACGAACAGCGCCTCGGCGCGCTGCGCGCGGCCCCAGTGCACGGCTTCCTCCAGGTTGGAGATGAAGTAGTGGTCCGGGCAGAGATAGCCGCTGAGCCCGCCCAGGGCGGGCATGCCGATCCGGGCGTAGCGCTCGGGGTCGGCCGAACCTCGGGTGTCGAACTTGATGGCCGCGGGCCGGAGGCCTTCTCCCTGCATGAGGCGGGCGACATGCAGGATCGCGGATGTCTTTCCCGCGCTGGGCGGCCCGGCGATGATCACGGTCTGCATACGTCTCCTTGATCTTGATTTTCATTTTCAATAACAATATACATATGCCGTCCGTGTCACGATTACATCGCCGCGCGGGGTCCCCTCTACCCGACAAAGGCACATGGATGCCCCGCGCGGATCACCCAGGAGAGCCATGACCATCGATATTCTCGACCCCAAACGGTCACAGGGGGCGACTCCGCGAGCCATCCGCCTGCGCGACGATTTCTGGGCCATCGTCACCGGCGAGAATGACCCCTCCTCGCCGCCGACGCTCCACGCGGGAGGCGAGGTGCTGCTCCTGCGTTTTCCCCTGTCCGTGGATGAACGAAACCGGGACATCGCCTCCCTCCGCCTCCTGCACGAGGCCCGGGCCGTTCCCCTGTCCGACGCGGAGAGCGTCTACGTCGCCATGGAACTCCAGCTGCTGCGGAGCGTTCTGGGGGAAGACTTCGGCACCCTGCCGGAAGCCGTATGGGGCCTGCTGCGCGACACGGTCAGCGAAATCTCCGGCCTGACCGTCGCTCCCTCGCCGGAACAGCTTCTGGCCGCCCGCGCCATCCGCGATTGTCTCTTCGAGGGCGCCGTCCGCAACATCTTCCTCAAAAGCAAGGCGCTGGAGCTGGTGGCCTCTTTCTTCGGCCAGGTCCGGCTTCTGAACGGAGCCTGTCGGATGGCCCTGCTCCCCTCGCGGGAAGTCGAGCCGTTCCTCCGCGCCCGCAACATCCTGGGCAGCGAACTCGAGACGCCGCCTCCTCTCGGAACACTGGCGGCCCAGGTGGGTGTAAGCGAAACCCGCCTCAAGCGCGGCTTCAAGCGATTGTTCGGCATGGCTCCCTATGAATGGCTCCGGGAAAAACGCCTCGCCGTGGCCCACGAGCTGCTCCTGCGCCGGGAGGCAAGCGTCAGCGAGGCCGCATACCGGGTGGGCTACACCAACGTGAGCCACTTCATCGCCGCCTTCATCCGGCGCTACAACACCCGGCCCGGCGAACTGCTGCGCCTGGCCCGGCGAATCGCTCCGACGCCCTAGCCGAGGCGTTCCACCGGCAGCGCTCCGGCCTTGCGGCCCACGTCCAGGCGGACCGCGCCCATGGGCAGGAGCAGCTCCCGGCTTTCCACCGTCTGGAAGCCGCCTTCCAGCATCGCCCGGGCGATCTGCCCGGCCTCGAAGGATACGTCCTGTCCCTCCAGGGCCAAGGGAAGCCGGGAAAGCACATGGAACGCCGGCCGGGTGCGCTCGCCCTTCAATCCTTCGTGCAGGCTCAGGAACACCCCGCCAGGCTGAAGCGCGGCATGGGCCTTGGCCAGAAATGCGGGCAGGTCGCGGGCGTAATACAGGGTGTTGCTGGCCCAGACCAGATCGTACCCCGCGCCCAGATCCAGGGCGTTGTAGTCGCCGGGCAGCACGGACATGCGATCCTCCAGGCCGCGCGCCGCGATCTCCTCGCGGGCCACTTCGGCCACGGTCGGCAGGTCGCAAAGCACCCCGGTCATGCCCGGATGCCGCTCCACGATCTCCATGCCCGCGATTCCGGGACCGCCGCCCAGGTCAAGAAGGCGGCGCAGACGCTGGGCCTCGGGCAGGGCGGCCACCAGGTCCGCCGCCAGACGCGCCAGACCCGAGCGCTGGTAGCAGGCCAGACCATGGGCCGCCGCCCGCCAATGCGTCTCCTCATCCAGGCGTTTCTCCCGCTTCAGCTCCGCGGGCGGCCCCTGGCGCACCAGGGCGGCCAGACGGTCCAGATTCCGCAGTTGAAGCGTCTTGAGGTTCTCAACCAGGCCGCCGAAATAGGTCCCGCTGGTCCGGCGCAGATGCCGCTCGGCCAGGGACGTATTGGCGAAACGCCCTTCACGCTTCTCCGCCAGGCCCATCGTCGTCAGGGCGTCCAGGAAGAGCAGCGTGTTGCCCGGGTGGGCGCCCAGGCGGCGGGCCGCTTCGGCGGGGTCGCCCGTTTCGGCCAGAATGTCGGCGATCCCGAGCTCCAAGGCCGTCTCCAGCACGGCCAGACGCACCGGGCCGAGCAGCCAATCCTCCACGACGGCGAAACCGGACAGGTCGTTCTTCTCATCAAAACGCATGCGCATATCCTCCGTTAAAAGCTCCAGGCCACGGTGGCGCCGAAGGTTTGCGGATCGCCGTCCTCGACCATGACGTTGCCCGCGGCGTCCTGGACCTGCTTGGTGGTGTAGGCGGAGTCGAAGAGATTCTTGCTCCACACGGAAAATTCCCAGTCGCCCAAAGCGTAGCCCAGACGAAGGTTGACGGTCTCGTAAGCGCCCTGGCGCAGGGAGTTCTCGGCGTCGAAGTACTGCTCGCCCGTGCCCAGCACGTCCACCCGCCCGAAGAGGCCGCTGGAGTGATAGTAGCCGCAGCCCAGATTCCAGGTCAGCTCCGGGGCCCAGGGCAGATGCTTGCCCTTGTAGTCGTAGGGTGCGCCGCCGACCGTCGCGGTCCATTTGTCCACCTCGCTCCGGGCGTAGCCGAGGCCCCCGCTCAACTCCAGGCCCTGGAAGGGATGGGCGAGCATTTCCAACTCCACGCCCTGGATATGGGCCTCGTCGGCGTTGGCGAAGGTCCAGGCCCCCACGCCGCCGCCGGGATCCTCCTGGCGCACCTGCTTGTCCTCCACCTGGGTGTGGAAGACGGCGAGGTTGGCCGTGAGCCTCTTCTCGAACCAGGTCGTCTTCAACCCCAGTTCATAGCTGGTGGTGAATTCGGGGTCGTAGGCGAAGGAATCCTCGTTTGAGGAGGAGGTGTAGTTGTATCCTCCGGCCAGGAAGCCCCTGGACACCGTGGCGTAGGTCGTGACCGAACCAGTGATGTCGTAGGCCAGGGTGGCGCTGGGCAACAGGACCGTTTCCTCGAGATCCTTGCCATAGGCGCGCCGGATCGCCCCTGCCCTGTAACTCTGATCGCCGCTGGCCTGGGCGATCTCTCCGCGCAGGCCCAGCGTCAGTCTCAGGTCGTCGAGAATCGCGTAAGTCCCCTGTCCGAAAAGGGCATAACTCGTCTCCGTGACGGAGGTGTCCAGATACGTGTCGCCGAGTACGGGCCGGATGCGGTTGAAGTCCGAGGAGGTGTCGTCGCGCCCGGCATAAAGACCCGCGAGCCAGGTGAAGCGTTCCTTGCCTGTGGAGGCGAGACGGAATTCCTGGCTCCAGCTGTTCTGGTGCAGGTCCATGTCCGAATAGCCCACGTTGGCGGCCGTCCGGTCCAGGTCCGAGCGGAACCCGTGGTTGTAGTCCCGGAAGCTCGACACCGAGGTCAATTCGGCGTCTCCCAGGTCATAGCGCACCTTCAGGGACTGCCCCAGGGCGTTGTCATGGAAATCGCCGTCGGCGTTGGAACGCACCCTGAACCGGTCCGAGGCGGCGGCTCCCGTCTTGTAACGCAGCTTGCCGAATCCACCCTCGCTGGAGTCGGACTCCAGGGTCAGGGTCACGTCCAGCTCGCTGTTCGGAAGCCAGCGCAGCACTCCGCGGCCGGAGAGCAGGTCGCTGTTGGCGGCCCGGTCGCTGTCGGTGGTGATGTTGCGGATATGACCGTCCGTGTCGGAGCGGAGAATGCTGCCGGAAAGAAAGAGCGTGTCCTGGACCAGGGGCGTGCTGAAGCCGCCTCCGGTGCGGAGGGAATTGTATGAGCCGTATTCCGCGAAGACATCGGCCCGCGCCTCGGGGCCGGGCTGGCGCAAAACCACGTTGACCACGCCGGAATCGCTGTTGCGGCCGTAGAGCGTCCCCTGCGGCCCCCGCAGGACCTCGATCCGCTCCACATCGAAAAGCTGGAGGTTCTGCATGTAGGTCAGGGGGTGGGCCACGCCGTCCACGTACAGTCCGGCGGAATTGTACAGGGACGTGTCGATGGTGGACAGGCCGCGGATGACGATCGCCGAGCCGGAAGTGGCTTCCTTCATGTGCACGTTGGGCATGACCCGGACCGCCTCGCCCAGGTCCCAGGCGTTCATCTCCTCGACTTCCGCTCCCGAAACCGCGGAAATGCTCGCGGGCACGTCCTGGAGGACCTCCTCGCGCTTGGTGGAGGTGACGACGACCTCTTCGAGGACGGGGATGTCATCTCCCCCACGCTCCCGCTGGCCTTCAGCCGCCGAGGCGTCGCCGGGAAACAGCAGCAGCACCGCCAAAAGCCACAAAAAACGCATGCGTGTCCTCCTTGCTCCGTTTCACGAACGGCTGCTTTGAACATGATTTTCAAAATCATGTAACCGAGGACACGCCGCTTCGCTAACCGTGGCGGGTCAATAATTGCCCCAGGCGGTGCCGAGCAACGTTTCCGGGCTCAGCGGCCGCACGCGCGGGAGTAGTCGCTGGGGTTGGTCCCGTAGCGGGAACGGAAGGCCTGGCTGAAATGGCTCAGGTTGAGGTAGCCCACCCGGTAGGCCACCTCGCTCACGGACATTCTGTCGTCGGCGAGAAGCTCGCGCGCCAATTCCAGGCGGTGACTCCGGAAATACTCGTAGACCGACGTCCCGAAGACCTCGCGGAAGCCGTACTTCAATTTCTTGTCGCTCAGGCCCGAGGCCCGCGCCAGGGCGCCCAGGGTCGGCGGGTTCTCCAAGTCCTGGAGCAGGATTCTGCGGGCCTCGTGGAGCCTGTCCACGTCGCCCCTGCTGATGCGCAAGGGCGATGCCGGACGACCGTCATCGGCGCAGTATTCCTCCAATTGCCGCGCCACAAGCTCCAGGACCATGCTTTCCAGTCTGAGTCGGCGCATGGGCCCTGGTTCGAGACAGCCCATGACCCGGCGCACCAGGGCGGCCTTGGCGGGACCGGGGCGGCCGCGCCAAAGCATCTGGTCCGGCCGCCCCTCCAGAATGTCGCACAGTTGGGCCGGAACCTGGCCCATGCATCCGGCAAAATAGCCCTCCAGAAAGGAGGGAGCGGCAATGACGGCCAGAACGCAGGCGCCCGAGCGGGGATCGCAGGCAATGCGTCCGGCGGTCTTGGGCAGACAGAGGATGCTGTTGCTGCCCGTTTCCAGAAGATGTTCCTGGCCCCGGAACCTGCCGTTGCGATACGTGCAGCGGTTGCGGCCCGCAACCACGAAGCCGAAGTGCATCGGCGGGGCCTCGATCTCAAAGTCGAAACCGGCTCCACCGTCGCCGTCCAGGCGCGACACGGCCAGGGTCAAGCCGGGTCGCAGGCTCAGGCAGCAGCCCTCCCAGGCGGGCGGGCGACTCTCCGCCTGGTAGAACACTTCGGAATCCGCGCAATCGCTGCCGCGCACGCAGCAGGAGAGTTTCATGCCCATGCGCCCGTCCGATCCCCGGTCGAGGAACGTCCCAGAAGTTCACCAGGTAGCAGGCCGAAACGCCGCCGAAACGCCGCGCCGAAGTGACTCACGTTGGTGTAGCCGATGCGCCAGGCCGCCTCACTCACCGAACAGCCTTCAAGCAGCAGAAGCTGCCGGGCATGGTGCATCTTCTGCTCATGCAGATAGCGGAACGGGGTGTGTCCGGTCACGATCTGAAAACCAGCCTTGAGCCGCGCGGGAGAGAGCCCCACCTCCCTGGCCATGTCCTCGATGTCCACCGGAGACTCCAGGCGGGCGTCCAGCAGATCGCGGGCGGCCAGCACCTTTTGCCGTTCCGGGCGTCCCAGCGGCCGTGAACCGGCCCCTCCCGCTCCGCCGTCCCCTAGACGGCGCGCGCTCACGGCCAGAAGCTGCAGAACCAAGCCCTGGCGGTAAAGCGGGCCGAAATCCGCGCAGGCATCGACGTCCAGGAGTTGCCAAGCCAGGCTGCGCTCGTGGGCCGACATCGCCGCAGAGGTCAGCGCCCGCTCCGTCGGCTGGGGCAGGACCCGCGGCAGCAGGCGCTCCGCCGCCTCGGGCGTAAATTCCAGCCCAAGCAAGGCCAGATCCTCCTCGGGCGAGGTCTGGAAGTGCCCCCGGGCACCGGGCGGGTGCCGCAGGGCCATGCGGTTTCCGGTCATTTCGAAACGCTGGTCGCGCCGTCTTCCGAGCCCCTGGATCCTTCCCTTGCCGCTCAGCACATAGCCGAACTCCAGAGAGTTCCGGGGAGCGCGGAAGTCACCGTTCACGGCGCGACCCCGCGGCAGGTTCACGGCGTACAGGGTGACTCCGTCGAAAATCTCCCTGCCCCAACTGCGGAGCATGTCGGGGGATATGACCGCATCTCGGGGCTCGCAGGCGGCTCCGCTTCTGTTCATGATGGGATGAACCCTCCTTTTGATGATTTTGATAATCAAAATCAAAATAACAATCAAGTCCATCCCCCGAAAGCTTTTGAGCAAAGGCCATGCATTTTCGGGGAGCGGGGCGGGACCGCCGCGCGGTAAGCGTTCCGATAAAACGGACGGCAAACGGAATGACCGGCCCGTCCGCGCAAGGAGCCGCCCCCATGAACAAATGCAAAACCCTGATCACGTCCATCCTGCTCGTGGCCTTCGCCACGGCCGTGCCGCTCGTGTCCTGGTCCATGGGCGGCGGCGATTTATCCGCCTTCGCGCGGGAACCCGCGCGGCTTCTGCTGGTCTTCGTCAACGCGCCGTTCTTCTTCGCCGCGCCCCTGGCCGCCCGGCGCATCGGAAACGTCGCCTCCAAGGGAGACAGGCAAGAACACATGCGGCGGCAGGACTGGATGGTGCCCCTGAGCACAGCTCTGAGTCTCGCCCTCGCGGTCCTGAGCCCCTGGAGCGACGCGGCGGGCGTCTGGACGCTTCCCGGCGGAGCCGCCCTGCGCTGGATCGGCCTCGGCATCTACACCATCGGCGGCGTGCTCATGGTCTGGGCTCCCCTGCATCTGGGCGCGCTGTTCAGCATCCGCGTGACCATTCAGGAGAGCCACCACCTCGTCACCGACGGTCCATACACGCTGCTGCGCCATCCCCGCTACGCGGGCTGCGTGTACTGGGGCCTGGCCCTGCCCCTGGTCTTTCTTTCCCTGCCCGGGCTCATCGCCGCCCTGCTCTACTCCCTGACCTTCGTCTGGCGCATCCGCGACGAGGAGCTCCTCCTCGCCGAACACTTCGGAGACGCGTGGAGGTCATACGCCCGCAGAACGAAACGCCTCATCCCGTATGTTCTCTAGTCAGCCGCATCGCGACACACAGCACGCTCTAGGAGAAAAAAGTGCGACAGAAACCAACCCACGGGAAATTGCTGACGGTCCTCGCCGCCCTCGCCTGGCTCGCCCTGCCGCGCGGCGTCGCCCTGGCCGATTCCGCCCAGGACAAGACCGAGGCCACCCAACTCGACGCCGTCGTGGTCACGGCCCAAAAGGTCAAGCAGGACATCATCAAGGCGCCGGTAAGCGTCACGGCGGTGGGGGCGGAAGAAATCGAGGCTCTCGGCCTGGACAACCTCGACGAACTGCCCGCCCTGGTGCCCAACCTGAACTTCCAGAAATTCGGTGCCCACTTCACGGAGTTCAACTACCGGGGCATCGGCGGCGTGACGACCATGTCCAAGACCTGGAACGTCAACTTTGATGGCGCGACCCTGCCCTACGTGGGCCTGGACTCGCTCTACGACGTGGATCGCATCGAGGTCCTGCGCGGCGGCCAGGGCGCTCTCTACGGTCGCAACACCAACGCGGGCACCATCAACGTCTTCACCCCCGAGCCGTCATTCACGCCCGGAGGCAAGTTCGACGTGTCCTACGGAACCTATGGTCAGGCATCGGCCAAGGGCGCGGTGGACGCGCCGCTGAACGACGTGCTCAGCATGCGTCTGTCCGCCTGGCGGAGCTCCGAGGACGGATTCATCAAAAACGACACCCTCGACAAGGACGACGCGGGTTCGTCCTGGCAGAACGGCCTGCACGTAAAACTCCTGGCCCGACCGGACGAGGAGACGGACATGACCCTGGCCGTGCTCCTGGACGAGTACAGCGCGGACTCGCCATGGATGAACATGGCGAACGGCCGGAGCCTCCATTCCCAAAGCAACGACGAGGGCAGCGACGAGGGAGGCTTGGCCACGGGCATGTTCACCCTGAACCGCGATCTGGATTTCGGCCGGTTCACGAGCATCACGGCCTTTTCCCAGTCGCGCTACGACCTGCGGACCGACATGGACGCCACGGCCACGGACTTCATGATTCTGGGCTACCGGGAGGATTTCAACACCCTGACGCACGAGATGCGCATGTCCTCCCCCGAGGACAACGGCCCCTGGCGCTGGCTGGGCGGCCTGTTCCTGCTGCACGAGGAATCCGACTACCATACGGACATCTCGGGCCTGTTCAGCACGCCCGGAGCCTCCTCGTCCAAGGCAGCGCTGGACACAAACAGCATCGCGGGCTTCGGCCAGCTGGGCTGGCGCTTCCTGCCGGATTGGGAACTCACCGGCGGCCTGCGCATGGGCTACGAGCGCCGCAAGTTCGACTGGACCAACCAGGACACCGGGCAGGACTTCGAGGAAAGCCGGGGTTGGACCAGCATCCTGCCCAGCGCGTCGCTGTCTTGGGAATTCACGCCCAGGCAGACCGCCTACGCCTCGGCAAGCCGGGGTTACCGCTCCGGGGACTTCACGGCCAACGAGACCAACACCGCCACGCTCCTGGCCAACCCCGTGGTGGAGCCCGAATACACCTGGACTTACGAACTGGGCTACAAGGCCGAGTTCCTGGACCGCACCCTGCGCCTGAACACCGCCGTGTTCTACATCGAATGGGACGACATGCAGGTCACGGCCATCACCTCGGGCGGCATACAGGTGCGCCAGAACGCGGCAAAAAGCCACAGCACCGGCGCCGAGGCCGAGGTGCAATGGCTGCCGATCGCGGGGCTGACCGTCTTCGGACAGGGAGGATTCATCGACGCGGTGTTCGACGAGTACGAGCCCATGACCGGCGGCGATCCTTCCGGCAATTGCATCCCCAACACCCCGGAATATTCCTTCGGCGGAGGCATGCTCTACGAACACCCCTCGGGGGTCTTCGCGGGCTTCGACATCACCCGCTACGGGAAAAAGTACCTGAACGAACTGAACACGCTGACCCAGGAGCCTTACACCCTGGTCAACGCCAAGATCGGCTACCGCTACGAAAACTGGCACGTGGCCCTGGTGGGCAAGAACCTCGGCGATGAACGATATGTCGTCCGGTCCTACCAATTCATGCCCGGCATCGCACCGGCGGTGATGGCGGCGCCCCTCACCTGCGCCGTGGAATTGGGCGCGGAATTCTGAGGAGGCGCCATGCACGAAAGAACACTGGCCCGGATGGCCGAGGGCGAACACGCCCTGATCCGCGAGATCCACGTGCCGGATCCCGAGCGCGTCCGCCTTTTCGGCCTGGGCGTCTTGCCCGGCGTGAACATCACCGTGCTGCGCAACGGCCGCCGCGCCCTCATCGTGGAAGCCGCGCGCACCTGCCTGGTCCTGGCCCGCCCCCTGGCGGAATCCATCCTGATGGAGGAAGCATGACGTCTTTCGCGGCGACCCTGCCCATGGTGGCCCTGACCGGCCAACCCAACACCGGGAAATCCACCATCTTCAACGCGCTGACCGGGTTGAGCCAACAGGTCAGCAACTGGCCCGGACGGACAGTGGCCCACAAGAGCGGCACTGCGGATCTCGGGCCGACGGCGGTCACTCTCGTCGACCTGCCCGGAAACTACGGTCTCACGCCCGCCTCCGAGGAGGAACGCGTCACCCGCGATTTTCTCCTGCACGACTCCCCCGCCGTGCTGGTCCTGGTGGCCTCGGCGGCGGCCCCGGAACGCTCCCTGGTCCATGCCCTGGACGCCGCCCTGCTGGGGCGTCCCGTGGTCCTGGCCATGAACATGATGGACGTGGCCGAACGCGAGGGGCGGGTCGTGGACACGGAAGTCCTGACGCGGCGGTTGGGGATCCCGGTGGTGGCCATGAACGCGGCCCAGGGGGTGGGACTGGACCCGCTGCGGCGGGCCGTGGCCGCGGCGCTCTCCAGCCGCAACGGCGCAAGCGGCCCCCAGCCCAGCCTGCCCGACGATCTGCTCGAAATATGGGCCGCGTTGCGGGAACGGCTCACGGCGGTCCCAGCTCTTCAACCGTCGCAGTCCTTCCTCGCGCTCAAACTTCTCGAGCACGATCCCGATGTCCGAGCGCTGCTCCAACGCGCCCTACCGGAGCGGGAATTCGAGGAACTGGACCGCCTGATCCGGTCCGCGCCCGGGGCTCGGGAGCGGGCCATGGAGGCCCGCCACGCCCAGGCCCGGAAATTGACTGCGGCCTCGCTCTCCATCTCTGGCCCGGACGCGCCCGTGTTCGGCCGTTTCGACTCCCTGGCCACCCATCCCCTGACCGGACCGCTGTTGGCCGTGGCCGTGCTCATCGCGGCGCTGGTCTGCGGCTTCCTGGTGGGCTTTCCCCTGCCGATACTCATCATGAAGGCCATGTTCGCCACCGAGGAGGCGGTGCATCAGGCCCTGCTGCCCTTCGCGCCCTGGCTGGCGGGCATGGCCCAGGGAGTGGTGCGCGGGGTGGGTTCGGTGCTCTGCCTGCTGCCTTTCCTGGTGACCTTCTACGCGGTCTTCGCCGTATTGGAGGATGTGGGCTACCTGGCCCGCGTGGCCTATGTCATGGACGGGCTCATGTCGCGCATCGGTTTGTCCGGCAAGGCGTTCGTGGTTCTGCTCTTCTCTTTCCCCTGCAACGTGCCGGGCGTGGCGGCCGGCCGCATCTGCGACTCCGAGCAACAGCGCCTGCTGTCCATGCTCTTGGCCCCGCTGGTTCCCTGCAGCGCGAAGATCGCCGTGGCCGCAACCCTGGCCGTATGGCTCTTTCCCCCCTGGATAGCGGCCCTGGCCGTTCCCGCCGTGCTGGCCATCAACATCCTGGTCTTGGGCGCGGCGAGCACGACGCTCAACCACCTTCTCTTCGCCGGAACCCCGTCGAGACATATGATTTTGGAACTGCCGCGCTACCAGCGGCCCAACTGGCGCGCCGTGGCCGCACATGCCGTGGCCAAAGGCCGTTCCTTCGTACGCAAGGCCGGGACCCTCATCGTCTGCTTCAGCGTGGTGGTCTGGTTCATCGCCTACTTTCCCACCGGCGAGGTCCGCACCAGCCTTCTGGGCCGGGCCGGGATGCTGTTGGAGCCCCTAGGCGCTTACCTGGGCCTGGACTGGCGGCTCATCACCGCGCTTTTCGCCTCCCTGCTGAACAAGGAGGCCCTGCTGGCCACCATGGCCATCATCTATGACACGCCGCTGAGCGAGTTGCCCACGATGCTCCGCGCCGAACTGAGCCCGGCGTCCGCGTTCTCCTTCATGGTGGCCCAAAGCCTCTTTCTGCCCTGCGTGGCCACTCTCGGCGTGCTTGGCGAGGAGACCGGCAAGATCGCTTGGGGACCGATCCTGGCGGCCGGAACGGCGCTCCTCGCCCTGGCGGCCTCCTTCGCGGCCTATCAACTGGCGAACCTCCTTCTCTAGGGGGCGATCTCCGGCGTTCCGCCTCTTCCGGCCGGGGGGATGGTCCCGCCCCTCGGCCGAATTCTTCCATTCTCTTTATTGACATTGAAATTCATTTTCAATAAGTCTTGCCAACCATGTCGATCACACAGCGAGAAGCCACCGCCTCGGAGGGCGAAATCTTCTCCCGCGAGGAGCGGGTTCTCCGCCGGGCCAGGGAGGCCCTGGAGAGGGCACGGGAAGGACGGGGCAGCCCCTGGGCCACCCTGGTGGCGGAATACGAAAAGCTTTTCCGTCACAGCCGCCGTCTCGTCAGCATGGGCGACCGCATGCAGCGCACCCTCAACGAACTGAACCGCCGCCTGGCGGTGAGCGAGGAGCGCTATCGGGGCATCTTCGAAAACGCCGCCGAGGGCATCTTCCGCGCCGATCCCGGCGGACGCCTCGTGGAGATCAATCCCGCCCTGGTGCGCATGTTCGGCTTCGACAACGCCGCCGACTTCTTCACCCACGCGGACGACATGGCGGCCCTCTTCGCCGACGGCTCCGCGGCTCGCCAGTACCTGGAGGAGCTGAACGAAAACGGAGAGGTGCGCGGGTTCCAGGCCGAAATGACCTCGCCCGGCGGCGGGCTGCTCTGGGCCCAGATCAGCGCCCGCCTGCTGGGCGGAAATGAAGAAGCGGCCGTGGTCGGCGTTCTCGCCGACATCACCGAACGCCGCCGGATGATGGAAGAGATGTGCCGACTGGCCCGAACGGACGCCCTCACCGGCCTCTGGAACCGGGGCTACTTCATGGAGCTGGCCCGGCACGAGATGGCCCGCAGCCGCCGCGACGGCGCCCCCCTCTCCCTGCTCATGATCGACGCGGACCACTTCAAGACCATCAACGACACCCACGGACACGACGCCGGAGACGAGGCCCTGCGGACTCTGGCCGACTGCTTCCGCCGCAGCGTCCGCGAAGTGGACGTGCCCGCGCGCTTCGGGGGCGAGGAGTTCGTCATCCTCCTGCCCGGGACATCGCGCTGCGGGGCCTGCGGCGTGGCCGAACGCCTGACGGCCGACATCCGGGAGACGGAAGTCCGCTGTGGCGAAAGCAGGTTCCGCCTGACCGTGAGCATCGGGGCGACGACCTGCGCCGACGGCTCCGTGACGCTGGACGGCCTGCTCAAGTTCGCGGACATCGCGCTCTACGCCGCGAAGAAGAAGGGGCGTGACCGGGTCGAAGCCTACCTGGGTCCGGCCTGCGCCCTGCACCACGAGGCCAAGCCTTCACGGGAGACGCCATGAGCTTCATATCGAAACCGCTGGACAGCGTCGCGGGCTGGAGCGTGCGCCGCAAAATGGACATTCTCCTGGCGTTCGTGCTCGTCCTCCCGCCCCTGGCCGTACTTCTCCTGGCCCAGGCCGCGGATCACCGACTGCTGAACGCCGCGCTCGTGGCCATGCTGGCCGCCTCCGTGATCCTGTTCATGCCGCTCTCGGCCCTGCTGAGCCATCTGCTCGCCCTGCGCAACATCAACCAGCTCAACACCCAGTGCCTGCGGCTCAAGGAAGGGCGCTACACCCCGGAAAACCTGCCCCCGGAACAGGACGAGGAACACGACTTCCTGCGCCTCAAGCGCAACCTGCACGGGCTCGGCCTGGCCATCCAAAGCCGGGAACGCAGGCTCTCCCAGGCCATCGACAACCTGGCCGACGCCAGGCGCAGGATTGAGGAGAGCATCGAATACGCGGGGCTCATCCAGCGGGCCTTTCTTCCCGGAGCGGACGCCTTCGCGCCGCTGACGCGCGACCATTTCCTGCTCTGGAGCCAGCGCGACGGCGTGGGCGGGGACGCCTGCTGGATCAGGCCCTTTCCGGGCGGATTCCTCGCGGCGGTCATCGACTGCACCGGCCACGGCGTGCCCGGAGCCTTCATGACCCTCATCGTCCATTCCCTGTTCGACAAGGCCGCGCGCGAGGGCCGCGACTCCCCCGCCGCCCTGCTCTCGCGCGTGAACGCCCTCATCAAGGAGTCCCTGGGCCAGACCGGACGCGGCGCGACTTCCGACGACGGCATGGACTGCGCCGTCTGCCGGATCGAGTCCGCTGCCGGACGGCTGACTTACGCCGGGGCCAGGATCCCCCTTCTTGTCCTGAACGCCGGAGAGGTCGAGGTGCTCCGGGGCGACCCCCTGGGCGCCGGATACGTGCGCACCCCGGCGGACCACCGCTTCAGCGAACGGAAAATCGCCCTGGTCCCGGGGCAACGTTTCTACCTGGCCACCGACGGACTCGCGGACACGGTGGGCGGCCCCAAACGCCTGCCCTTCGGCCGCGGCCGGTTCATCCGCTTCATCCTGGAGCAGGCGGGCGTCCCCCTGGCCGACCAGGCCGAGGCCTTGGAGCGCCACCTGTCGGAATACCGGGGCGGCGAGCCCCGGCGGGACGATCTCACGGTTCTCGGATTTGAAGTCGAGGCAAGGAGCTGATCCCATGACCCCAGCCATGTTCGAGGACTATGAGAAATTCCGCCGTGACGGCGTGATGCTCTATTTCAACGGCCCCGTGTCCCAGGCCGTCCTGGAGGGAATCGCGGACATCATGCGCCGGAGGATGGATTCGGAGGATACGGAGCGGGCCGTGGCCCGCAAGGTTTTCGCCCTCCTGGTGGAGCAGATGCAGAACATCGTGCGCTACTCCTGTGAACGGGCCGCCCTTGAAGGCGGCGAAGGGGAATTCGCCCAGGGGCAGGTGGTCGTGGGCCGCGAAGCCGACGGCAGCTTCTTCGTGGCCAGCGGAAACAGAATCCGCGCCGGGGATGGCCGCAGGCTCTCGGAGCGCCTCCTTCGCGTCCAGGGAATGAACCGGCCCGATCTCAAGGCCTACTACCGGGAATGCCGCCGGGCCGGACCGGACGCGGAGTCCGCCGGGGCCGGTCTGGGCTTCATCGAAATGGCCCGCCACGCGGCGAAACCACTGGATTTCGCCATCGTGCCCGTGGACCGGGACACTTCCTTCTTTTCCGTGAAAGCCACCGCTTGAGGGGGGAACGCATCATGACCGCGCTGACCGTGCAGGGAACCAAATCCTCTCCGCACATCCACTTCGATCCCGTGACCAGGGTGCTGGAAATCCGGGGCGAGTCCTATCCTGAAAACTGTTCGCGATTCTACGGCCCGGTCTTCGACTGGCTGCGCGATTTCCTGGCCGTCACCGGCGACGGCGTCGAACTGAACATGGAGATCGTCTACTTCAACAGCTCCACCTCCAAAACCTTTCTCGACCTCTTCGACCTCCTGGACCATGAGGCGGGCAAGGGCCGGGAGATCGTGATCAACTGGCGCTACCACGGCGAGAACGAGACGGCCCAGGAATGCGGGGAGGAATTCATGGAAGAGGTCCGCAACGTGCGCTTCAATCTGGTGGAGATCGCCAATTGAACGCAGGGCCGTGTCGAGAATCCAAATCAAGAAGGAAAGAGAGAATCATTTCATGAAATTGCCGTCAGTCCAACAATAACGCAAAAGGACAGCATGACTTCCCCCACGATCCTTATCCGCCATTCCATCCCCGGCCGCGTGCGCCTGCAGGCGCGCGCCCTGCGCCGCGACGCGGCCGCGGCCGGCCGTCTGGAGCTCGCCCTCGGCGGCATGGACGGCGTGCTGGCCGTCCGCTGCAACATGGCCTGCGGCAGCATGGTCGTCCGCTTCGACGAGGACCGGCTGGACCGGTCCGCAGTGCTTCGAAGGGCCGAAGACATCCTCTCCGACGGCCGCCACCCGCGCCCTGGCCGGCTCCCGGCCTGCGCCTCCGAACTCTGCTCCGGCCGGGCCTGCGAGGCCACCCGCATGGGCTGCGACCCCGTGCGCCCGGCGACACGCCGGTTCGCCCTGGTCAGCGCCGTCATGGGCGTGGTGGGGCTGCGCAAACTCCTGGGCCTGGCCGTGTCCGGGGCGGCGCTGAGTCCCCTGGGCCTGGCCGCAGCGCTCGTCTCCGTGCCCTTGTTCCGGCAGGCCGCGCGACAGGCCCGCCAAAAACGCTTCACCCTGGAGTCGTTCCTGGGCGCGGGCTGCATGGCCGCCGTCGTGACGGGCGAAGCGCTCACCGCCTTCGAGATTCTCTGGATCCACTCCGGGGCCGAGTTGCTCAAGGCCTGGATCACGGAACGGTCGCGCCGTTCCATCGCCGGCATCCTGCGCCTGAGCGGGCATCACACCTTCATCCTGGTCGACGGCGTGGAGGTGGAGGCCGAGGTGGACAGCCTGCGGCCCGGGGACGTGGTGGTCCTGCACACCGGCGAGAAGGTCTGCGTGGACGGCGAGGTGGAGAGCGGCGAGGCCCTGCTGGACGAATCCCCCATCACCGGGCGGGCCGACCACGTGCTGCGCAAGCCCGGAGACCGCGTCCTGGCCGGAACCTTCGTGCGCCAGGGCGTGATCCGCGTGCGCGCCAGGGATGTGGGGGACGGCACCTACCTCGCCCGCATCCTGCGCCAGGTGGAGGATTCCCTGGAAAACCGCGCGCCCATCGAAGGCGTGGCCGACCGCCTGGCCTCGCGGCTGGTCCGCCTGGGATTCCTGGCCACGGGCGCCACCTGGATCTTCACCGGCAGCGCATGGCGGGCCTTCTCCGTGATGCTCGTCATGGCCTGCCCGTGCGCCACCGTCCTCGCGGCCTCCACGGCCATCAGCGCGGCCATCGCCTCCGCCGCCCGGCGCAACATCCTGATCAAGGGCGGCCGCCATCTGGAGGAGATCGGCCGCATGGACACGGCCTGTTTCGACAAGACCGGCACCCTCACCGGCATGGAGCCGGTGCTGACCCGCATCCTGCCCCTGGACGGGACGGAAGAAGAGGCCCTGCTGCGCATGGCCGTGTCCGTGGAGGCGCACAACCATCACCCCTTGGCCCAGGCCGTCAAGGCCGAGGCCGCGCGCCGGGGGATCGCGGCCACGCCCCACTCGGTCTGCGACTACACCCTCGGCATGGGCATGCGCGCCGAGGTGGGGGGATCGGTCATCCTGGTGGGCAACGGCCGCCTCATGGAGCGCCACGACGTGCCCCTGGCCGACGCCCGGAGCCGGGCCCGGGAGCTGCGCCGGGACGGCCATACCGTGCTCTACATGGCCCGCGACGCCGAGGTGCTCGGCCTGCTGGCCTTCGACAACCGCATCCGGCCGGAAAGCGCGCGGGTGCTGGCGGCCTTGCGCCGCAACGGCGTGAAGCGCGTGGTCCTGATCACCGGCGACGAGGCCGGCGCGGCGCGCGGCCTGGCCCGAAAGCTCGACATTCCGGAGCACCACGCGGCGCTCCTGCCCGAGGACAAGGCCGCATTGGTGCGGGACCTGCGCGACCAGGGGGCCCGCGTGCTCATGGTCGGCGACGGCATCAACGACGCCCTGGCCCTGGCCGAGGCCGACGTGGGCGTGGCCATGGGCGTGGGCGGCTCCGAGGCGGCCGTGGAGGCGGCCGACATCGCCCTGGTGGACGACGGGCTGGACGGCCTGGCCTACGTCCAGGACCTGAGCAAAAAGACGCTGCGCGTGGTGCGCCAGAATTTCTGGATCGCCACGGGCTCGAACCTGGCGGGCGTGGCCCTGGGGGCCGCCGGGCTGCTTTCGCCCGTGGCGGCCGGGCTCCTGCACATCGTCCATTCCCTGGGCGTGCTGGCGAATTCCTCGCGCCTTCTGCGCGCCCAATCCCTTCCCCCCATGATCGAGGAGAAGCCGTGATGGATTTCCAGCTGCTCATGGAACTCAGGGAGCACCTGAGCGTGGCCCACCACGTCCGGGGCCGGATCCGGCTGCGCTTCAGCCTGGGCCTGCTGACCGACGGCCGGGCGATGGGCCTGCTGGCCTCGGCCAAGGGCGCGCCCCTGCCCGCCGCGGTGCGGGGGGTGCGGCTGAACGTGGCGGCCCGCTCCGTGGTGCTCGAATACGATCCCGAAATCGTCCAGCCCCGGGTTCTTGAGGAAGTTCTGACCACCGACGACGAGAACCGGTTCAGGGTACTGGCGGAAGAACTGAAAACGCTTGCTCCGCAAGCATGACGCAAGGAGGTTGACGGCATGGAAGAGAATGGACGCGCTGAAATGGCCGACGCGGGACGCGCACCCGAAGACGGCGGCATGTACCGCTATGTGAAGGGGGCAGGCTTCGTCCCGGCGGACTCGCCCGAAGCCTGGGGCCAGGGGCAATCCCAAAGCCAGGGACAGGGTCGGGGCCAGGGCCAGGGACGCCCCGAGGGAACCGAGCCCAAATACGACCAGAACCGTTTCGGCGAGGTCTACGGCATGTTCAGCGACGCGGTGAACGGCAAGGCCGATCCGGGCAAGATCCTGGGCTTCCTCCAGGCCTCTGGCGAGGATTTCTGGAAGGGGGCCCTGGTGGGCGCGGCCGCCGTGTTCCTGCTCAACAACAGCGCGGTCAAGGGCGCCCTGGCCGGAACCTTCGGCGCCATGTTCGGCGCGGCCTCGGAAGAGGCTCCCGCCAAGACCAAGGCCGCCGCGAAGAAATAGGAGGACTCCATGAGCAAGCTCGCGATCATGAGAAAACGCATGCTCGGCGCGGCCACGGTCGGCGCCGTGATGGTGGGCGCGGTGGCCGGGGGCGTGGACGCCGCGGCCCGCGACATCCGCAAGGTCAAGAACGGCGAGATGAGCCGCCGGGACGCGGCCGCGGACGTGGCCCGCGAGGCCGGGACGACCGGGCTCGCCACCGGGGCCGCGGTGGCCGTGGTGGGAGCCCTGGGCCTGGGCGGAGTGCTCTCCGTGCTGGGCGTGGCCGCCATGGCCACGGGCGCCAAGTATCTCCTGGATTCGGCCGTGGACAAGGCCGCCCGGACGGCGAAACCCGCCGCGACGCCCAAGGCCGCTCTGGCCCCTTCCCGCTCGAAGACCGCTCCGGCCCCGAAGGCCCGGAAGGCCAAGAGCGTGAAGGCCAAATCCAAGGCCGCTCCGGCCAAGGCCGCGATCCCCCCCGCCGAATAACCGCAACCACACGAGGAACGAATCATGAGCGAACACGCCACCCCGTCCGTCGGCGGCGCGCCCCAGCCCGCCCAACCCCAAGCCGAGTCCGCCGCCTCCCCGGGCTCCTGGTTCAACGTCTCGAATCCCGGCTACCTCAAGGGACTGCTCCTGGGCGCGGGCGTGGCCCTGGTGGCCACCAACCCCACCGTGCAGAAGGCCGTGATCTCCGGCGCGGTGCGGCTCTGGGCCGCCGTTCAAGGCGGCGTCGAGGAGATCAAGGAACAGATCCAGGACGCCAAGGCCGAGTTGAGCCAGGAGGGTTAGTCCCGTGCCGGCGACGATGAAGAAGCCGCCGCGAACCGGAACCGCCGGGGGGAGCCTCTCCTCCCGGCGGGCCCTGGCCAAGGCGGGCATGACGGTGAGCCTGGGCCTGCTCCTGGTCACGGCCTTCACCGGAACCAGGCGGCGCACCCTCTCCCGGGCGGTGCATCTCTGGTCCGGCGCGGCCCTGGCGGGGTTCTCCCTCTGGCATCACGCACTCTATCCGGCGAAGGCCAAGCGGAAGGAGCCGTCGTGACCCGGGAGCGGCCCAGTCTCCGGCGCGTGAGCGTGATCCACGAACTGCCCGGCCGCCTGCGGCTGCGGGCTCGTATCCTGGCCGACCCGTCCCTGGACCGGGCCTACCTGGAGGCCCTGCTGGGCGGCCTGCCCGGGGTGCGCTCCGCGCGGGTCAACGAGCGCGCCGCGAGCCTCGTGCTGGAGTACGACGGGAAGAAGGCCACCCGCCGGAAGGTCCTGGACCTCCTGGGGCGCATCCCGGACGAGGCCTTCCTGCCCGAACGCGAGGAGGAACGGGAGATCGCCCTGCCCGCCGTGCTGGGCCAGGCCCTGGCCGCCTGCGCCACGCCCTTCCTTCCCGGTTGGTCGCGCGCGCCCCTGGGCTGGCTCCTGGGCCTGCCGACCATCCTGGCGGGCCTGGGCACGCTCCTGAACCGGGGGGTCAAGGTCGAGGTCCTGGACGCCGCGGCGGTGGCCTTCTCGCTCCTGCGGCGCGACCACTTCACGGCCAATGCCGTGGTGGCCATGCTCGGCCTGGGCTCCTGGCTGGAGCAGTGGACCCGGAAGAAATCCGACCAGTTGCTCAAGAACCTTCTCCGGCCCCAGGTGGAGACCGTCTTCGTGGAACGCGACGCCCGGGAGGTGCGGCTGCCCTTCGACGAGCTGCGCGTCGGCGACATCGTGGTCTGCGGCGCGGGCGAGCTGGTTCCGGTGGACGGGATCGTGGTGGACGGCGAGGCGGCCGTGAACCGCGCCTCGATCACCGGCGAATCCCTGCCGGTCCACACGGCCCTGGGCTCGGACGTGCTCTCGGGCTCGCTGGTGGAGGAGGGCCGCATCAAGATCGCGGCCCGGACCGTCGGCGCGGAGACGAGCATGGCCCGCATCGGCCGCTTCCTGGAGAACTCCCTGCGCAACAAGTCCGCCTCCCAGAAACGCAATGACGACCTGGCCGACCGGCTGGTTCCGGTGACGTTCGCCCTGGGGCTGGCGCTCTTCGCCCTGACCCGGGACGTGCGCCGGGCCGCGGCGGTGCTCACCGTGGACTACTCCTGCGCCCTGAAGCTGGCCGCGCCCGTGGCGGTCAAGTCCGGGATGCACGCGGCCGGGCACTGCGGAGTGCTGCTCAAGGGCGGCCAGGCCCTGGACAACCTCGCCGGAGTCGACACCATCGTCTTCGACAAGACCGGCACCCTGACCCTGGGCGACCTGCGGCTCACGGATGTCCTGCCCCTGGACGGAGGCGACCCCGAGGAACTGCTGGCGCTGGCCGCCGGGGCCGAGGAGCACTATTCCCATCCCGTGGCCCGGGCCGTGGTCCGCGAGGCGAGGACGCGCGGCCTGGAGCTGCCGCCCATCTCCCAGGTGGACTTCATCGTGGCCCACGGCGTCTCGGCCTTCGTGGAGGGACGCCGCGTGCTCGTGGGCAGCCGCCATTTCCTGGAAGAGGACGAGGGCGTGCCCTGCTCCGCCGCCGACGCCAGTGAAAAACGGCTGCGCTCCCAGGGCAAGTCCCTGCTCTATCTGGCCCGCGACGGCCGCCTCCAGGGGCTTCTGGCCCTGCGCGACGAACCGCGCCCGGAAGCGGCCGAGGCCCTGGAGATGCTCCGCGCCCGGGGAATCAGCAGGGTCGTCATGCTCACCGGCGACCACCGCGAGACCGCCGAGGCCATCGCCGCGCGCCTGGGCCACGTGGACGAACTGCATGCCGAACTCAAGCCCGAGGACAAGGCCCTCATCGTGCGGCGGCTCCAGACCGAGGGCCGCTTCCTGGCCTTCGCCGGGGACGGGGTGAACGACGCCCCGGCCCTGCTCTCGGCGGACGTGGGCGTGTGCATGCCCGGAGGCGCGGACCTGGCCCGGGAGTCGGCCCAGGTGGTCCTGCTGGAGGACGACCTGCGCGCGCTGGCCGTGGCCCGGGACATCGCCGCGCGCACCCGGTCCGTGCTGTCCGACACCTTCAAGGCCACCGTGGGCTTCAACTCCGCCGTGCTCCTGCTGGCATCGGGCGGCCGCCTCTCTCCCGTGGCCTCGGCCCTGCTCCACAACGCCTGCACCCTCGGCATCGTCGGCTACGCGGCCCTGGCGGGAGGAGGCAAGCCCGCATCGGCCGCCGCCTTCCAGCGGCCCGCCCCCGGCGGGGAGGTTTCCTAGCATGCTGCTCAACCTGCTTCAGGCCCCGGCCCAGACGCCGCTGCTCATCGTCCGCGTGGCCGACCCCCAACTGGAGGGCCGGCTGGCCCGCATGGGCATCTTCCCCGGCAGCCAGGTGGAGCTGCTGGACGAGGAGGTGGCCCTGCACACCGTCCGGGTGCGCGGCCCCAGGGGGGAGATCCTGCTGGGCGGCGGAATGGGGGGCAAGGTGGTCATCCATCTCGACGACGGCGGCATGCGGCCGCTGACCGAACTTTCGCCGGGCGACACCGGGCACATCGAGGCGGTCACGGCCGGGGAAAGCCTGACCGAGACGCTGCGCGCCCTGGGGCTGGACGACGGCGACCGCATTGAGATGATCCGGGCCCTCCCGCCCATGGAATATGTGGCGGAGGTGCGCGGCCGAGGCCGGGTGCGCCTGGCCGAGGGCATGGCCGCGAAAATCCTCGGCCGCATGGGCGGCCTGGAATGCCAATTCGCCAACGCCCAGGCCGGCAAGGACTTCATGGTCACCCGCCTGTTGGGCGGCGGCCGCGCCAAGCGCGCCATCGCCGCCCTGGACATCAGCCCCGGGGATGTGCTGCGTCTGGAATACGTGGCCAAGGCTCCCAGCTACCGCTTGTCCGGCGGCGACCGCGTCGTCCTGGTCAGCCGGGAAGGATTGCGCCTCTTTCTGCGCCGCGACCAGGCCGAGCTTCTGGTGGTGCAGACGCTGAACAACGAGGAGAAAACCCCTTGAAGATGGCCCGCGAAGTGTTTCTCGATTACCTGCGCGAAAAGGGAATGAGCATGACGCCCCAGCGCGCCACCATCGTCGAGACGTTCCTGGAAACCGAGGGGCACTTCTCCTCGGAGCAGTTCTTCGCCAAGGTCCGCCAGGCGGACCCGGCCATCGGGCAGGCCACGGTCTACCGCACCCTCAAGCTCCTGGTGGATTCCGGGCTGGCCGAGGCCTTCAACAGCGGCCAGGGCGCCCTGCTCTACGAGCACGGCTACGGCCACGCCCACCACGACCACCTCATCTGCCTGCGCTGCGGCCTGAAGATGGAGATCGTGGACCAGGAGATCGAACGCCGCCAGGAGCTTCTGGCCCGCGACCACGGCTTCGAACTGACCAGCCACGGGATGATCCTCTACGGCTTCTGCCCCGACTGCCACGGCAAGGAGTGAAGCCGTGGGGGAAAAGATCGCGGCGCGGCCCCGGCTGATCCACGCGACCTCGCGGCGGTTGCGCCTGCGCTGGTCGACGCTGCTCCATCCGGCCCTCGACCCGGACTACCTGGAGGCCTGGCTGGAGCAGTTGCCCGGGGTGACCGCCGCGAGGGTCAATCCCCGCGCCGCCTGCCTGGTGCTGACGCATGACGGGCGTCCAGGCCTCCTCGACGACATGCGCGCGGCCCTGGCCGACGTTCCCGCCGCGGCCTTTTCCCGCCCGGCCCCGGCCCGGCCCCGCCGCCGCCTTCTGGATGTCGCGGCGCACTTGGCGACCGCGCTGGCCCTCCGCCTGCTCCCGCCGGGCCTGGGGCTGGCCGGAGCCGCGCTGCTGGGGGTTCCCGCCATCCTGCGGGGCCTGGACATCCTGCTCACACGCGGCATAAAGGCCCCGGTCCTGGACATGGCCACCATCGGGTTCTCCCTTCTGCGCGGCGACGCCTCGGCCGCCGCGGGCATCTCCTCCATGGTGGTCATCGGCGAATACCTGCGCCAGACCACCGAGGACCGCTCCAACGGCCTGCTCAAAAGCCTGCTGGCGCCGCCCGTGGAACGGGTGAGGGTGGAGCGTCCCGACGGCCGCGAGGAGACCGTGCCCTTCGCGGAGGTCCGCGAAGGCGATCTGGTGCTCTGCGGACCAGGCGAGACGCTGGCCGTGGACGGCGTGGTGGAGCGCGGCCGGGCGCTCTTGAGCACAAGCGCCATCACCGGCGAAGCCGCGCCGGAGGAAGCGTCCGAGGGACGGTCCGTCCTTTCCGGCTCTTTGGTGGCCGACGGCCGCCTGGGCGTGCGCGCATCCCGGGACGCGGGCGAAAGCTCCATGGCGCGCATCGCCGGATTCATGAAGCGGACCCTGGCGGAAAAATCTCCTTGCGAACGCCTGAGCGACCGCATGGCCGACCGGCTGACGCTCCTCACCCTGGGAATGGGGGCGGCGCTCTACGCGGCCACCGGCGATGCCGGGCGGGCGCTCTCGGCCCTCACCGTGGACTACGTCTGCTCCGTGAAGCTGCCCGCGCCCGTTGTGACCAAGGCCACCATGTACGCCGCCGCCAAGCGCGGCGTGCTCGTCAAGAGCGGCACCGCGCTGGACGCCCTGGCCCGGGCGCGGGTGATGGTCTTCGACAAGACCGGAACCCTGACCCGGGGGGAACCGGAAGTCAAGGATTTGCGCGTCCTGTCCGGGGTGGATCCGAACCGGCTTCTGCTCTTGGCGGCGTCGGCCGAGGAGCGCTGGGGACATCCGGCGGGCCGCGCCCTGATCAACGCCGCCCGGAAGCGGGGCCTGGCCCTTCTCCCCGCCCGGGACACGGACTGCGCCGCGGCTCAGGGCGTGGCCGCCGTGGTGGACGGCGTGGCGGTGCGGGCTGGCAGCGGCCTTTTTCTCAAACAAGGCGGAATTTCGTGCGCCCCCCTGGAGCATTGGGCCGGGGAAATGGGCCGCCGGGGCGACAGCCTCGTCTTCGTGGCTCTCGACGGCCGCCCGGCCGGGGTTCTGGGCCTGCGGGACGGCCTGCGCCCCGAGGCCACCGGCGTTCTGGCCGGATTGCGGAAACGCGGCGTGGAGCGGATCGTGGTCCTCACCGGCGATCGCAAGGAAGCGGCCGACGCCCTTCTGGGCGGACTGGAGGGCCTGGACGAGGTGCGCGCGGGCCTGGGGCCGGAGGACAAGGCCCGAATCGTGGCCGGGTTGCGCGCCGAAGGACGCGGCGTGGCGGTGGTGGGCGAGGGGCTCAATGACGCCCCGGCGCTGCTGGCCGGCGACGTGGGCGTGTGTCTGGCCGGTCAGTCCGGGCTCACCCGGGAATCGGCCGGAATCGTCCTCCTGCGCCAGGACCTCCGGGGCCTGCTCGCCGCCCGCGATCTGGCGGTCCGGGCCGGAAACATGCTCCGGGGGTGCTTCACCACGGGCCTGGCCGTGAACACGGGGCTGCTCCTGGCCGCCGGAGCCGGACGTCTCTCGCCGGTGTCGGCGGCCGCCCTGCACAACGGCAACACCTTCACCCTGCTCGGGCTGGCGGCCTGGGCCTGCGGCCGGGACATGAACGGCGGCTGAGCGGAATC
Organism: Desulfovibrio aminophilus; assembly: GCF_023660105.1. NCBI lineage: Bacteria > Pseudomonadati > Thermodesulfobacteriota > Desulfovibrionia > Desulfovibrionales > Desulfovibrionaceae > Desulfovibrio > Desulfovibrio aminophilus. Next base: position 26,878 of record NZ_JAMHGA010000041.1, read on the forward strand.
CCCCGTCCTCGCCGGAAGACGGGGGATCGCGGGTCAGGCCTTCGCCTTGGCCTTGCCCTTCACGGCGGGCTTGCGGGCCTCATCGGCCAGGGACCGGAGGCCCTTGCGGACCTCGGCCGTCTTCCCGCCGACCCAATCGGCGGCCTTCATGCCGCCGCGAACGGCTCCCACCATGACCGGCCGCAGGGCCTCCGAACGGGCCGCGGCGCAGACCGCCATACCCAGCAGGGCCACCCCGGCGGCGGCGACGGTGACACAACGCAGATGCAGACTCATGGCGCACCTCCCTCGGCTTTCGCCAGCCTGCCCCATGTCTGCTTCAGATCGCCCTTCCGGGTCAAACGGTGAAAAGCGTTTTCAGTTTTTCTTCCCCGCCTCCGCCGCGCAGCGCGGGCACAGGCCGACCAGTTGCGAACGGCAGCGGTGCAGCACGAACCCCTCCTGACGGGCGGCGACCTCCTGCATCCCCTCCAGATACGGACTGCTCACGGCCACCCGCCGCCCGCAGCGTTCACAGATGAGGTGACAGCAGCATCCATCCACCGCCTCATAGAGCGCCGTCCCGGAATTCAACTGGATGCGCCGGGCCAGACCGGCCCGCAGCATATGCCCGAGCGCCCGGTACAAGGTGGAAAGGCTGATGCCGTTCTCGTCGCCTCCCACCTCCGCCAGAAGTCCCTCGGCGCTTACGGGACCAGGCAGTTCAAGGAAGACCCCGAGGATCTTCTCACGTTGCGGCGTGAGCTTGAGATTATTGGCTTCCAGGTACTCCTTGAGTTGCTCCCGCGCCTCCATCGTTCCTCCACACGCTCCATGCCGACGATCACCGCCGGCGTTGCGACTATTCTCATCCAGGCGGCGGATTATCCGCGCTTCTCCGTAGCCCGATGACACCACTATCAACTCTTTCTTTTTATTGACACTTTTTGCGTCGAAGTTTAGTCATGATAAAGAAAATCATTTTCAATATCAACTCAATCCCGGGAGTGAAAGAAAGAGCAATGGACCAAAACAGGACGTTGCGGAACCTCGGCCCAGGCGAAAGCGCCCTGGTGATCGCGATCGACGGAGGCCGCATGGCCACCATGAGGCTGGAAGACCTGGGCATCCTCCCCGGAGTCGAGATCAGCGTATTGGCCAATGCCGCCGGCCCCCTGCTCGTCTCGGTGGGGGAATCACGGGTCATCGTGGAGCGGGGCATCGCCGACAAGGTCCGGGTGATCTGAGCCCGGGCCCATGAAACAGAGGAGAAGCGAATGACTCTCAACGAAATGTCGCCCGGCGCGGCCTGCGTCATCAAGGACATGACCGCCGACGGCGCCCTGGGACAACGGCTCATGGATCTCGGTTTCTACCCCGGAGCCGGTGTCCGCGTGGTGCGCAACGCCCCCCTCGTGGACCCGGTGGAGTTGGAGTTGGAAGGCTATCACGTCAGCATCCGGCACGACGAAGCCCGACACGTGGAGGTTCACGAGGCATGAGCCGGAACATTCTCGCCGCCCTGGCCGGCCAGCCCAATTGCGGCAAATCGACGATCTTCAACATGCTCACCGGCGCACGCCAGCACGTCGCCAACTATCCCGGCGTCACCGTGGAGAAGAAAACCGGCCGCCTCCAGACCGGCGAACTGCGGGTCGAGCTGGTGGACCTGCCAGGCACCTACAGCCTGACCTCCTATTCCCTGGAGGAGCGGGTTTCCCGGGATTTCCTGCTGCACGACCGCCCGCGCGTGGTCATCAACGTGGCCGACGCCTCGAACCTGAAACGCAGCCTCTACCTGACCCTGCAGTTGCTGGAGATGGATGCGCCCCTGGTGCTCAACCTGAACATGATGGACGTGGCCCGACGCAGAGGGATTTCCATCGACGAGAAGGGGTTGTCGGAGCATCTCGGCGTACCGGTGGCGCCCACGGTGGGCAAAAAGAGGGAAGGGGCGGCGCGGCTGCGCGAAGCCTTGGGCCTGGCCGCCGGAGGATGTTGGGAAAGCACCCCGTTCAAGGTGCAGTACGGGCCGCTGGAGCCCTTCATCGCCGCGCTTGAGGACAGGCTGTCGGCTGACGAAAAGCTGGGCGCGATGTACCCGCCCCGCTGGCTGGCGGTCAAACTGCTGGAGGGCGACGCCGAAGCCGGGGCCCTGCTGCGCGAACACGGTGAAGACGCGCCCGGGTTGCTGGCCGAGGCCGAATCCCAACGCCGGAAATTCGAGGCGGAACATGGACAGACGGTCGCGCGGCATGCGGCCTTCTCCCGCCACAGGGCCGCGGCCGAACTGGCCGGGCGCTATGTGCGGACCGCCCCCTCGGCGGGCCGCCACCTCTCCGACCGGGCCGACCGCTTCGTCTGCCACCGCTTCCTCGGCCCGGCCCTGCTCCTCGGGATTCTCTTCGTGCTCTACGAGGTCTCCATCGTCTTCGGCGGCTGGCTGGCGGTGCAGGTCTGGCCCGTCTGGGGCGGTCTGGAATCCCTGGCGGCCTCCGCGCTTCCCCCACCAGGATTCCTGGAAGACCCGCTGCTGCGGTCCCTGGGCGTCTGGGCCGTGAAGAGCGTCACCGCGATTCTGAACTATCTGCCCATCTTCTTCCTGCTCTTCGCGCTCATCGCCGTCCTGGAAGACAGCGGCTACATGCCGCGCATGGCCTTCATCCTGGACCGCCTGTTCCGGCGCTTCGGGCTGCACGGGCAATCCACCCTGCCGCTCATCCTCGGAGGGGTCTACGTGGGCGGCTGCGCCATCCCGGCGGTCATGGCCACCAAGGCCATCCCGGACGAACGGGCCCGCCTGGCCACCATCCTCATCGCGCCCATGATGAACTGCCTGGCCAAGGTGCCCCTCTATCTCATCCTCATCGGGGCATACTTCGCCGAACATGCGGGCCTGGCCCTGTTCTTCATCGCAACCGTGACACTGTTCATGGCGCTGCCCGTGGCGAAGGCCCTGACGCTCACCGTGCTGCGGGGCAAGGAAAGCGCGCCCTTCATCATGGAAATGCCGCCCTACCACCTGCCCACGATCAAGGGCGTGCTGACGCGCGCCGTCGAGCGCATCCTGATCTTCGTCAAGAAGATCGTCACCGTGGTCCTGGCGGTGGCCGTGGTGGTCTTCGTGCTCATCAACTTCCCGGGGATCGACGCCGAGAGCCGCGCCCGCTACGAGGCCAGGCGCGACGCGGCCGTGAACGTCTTCCTGGCCGAGGCGGCCAAGACCTCCTATCGGGACAAGCTCACGCCCGCCGATGTCGAGGGGTTGGTCCTCTTCGAGGAGGACCTCCGCGACGCCAAGCGCGGGGCGGACCAGACCGAGGCCGAAGCGGCCAACGCCCGCTTCGAACAGGCAAACCCGCTCTACTATGGCCTGCTCCGGGGAAAGGATGCCGGGAGCAAAGCCCTGTCGCGCGCGCTCAAGAAGGTGGCCGGTGAACGCAAAACCCTTCGCAGGGAGATGCGCGCCGAGGCCTTCGAGTCGAGCTTCCTGGGCATGGCCGGCAGGGCGCTGGAGCCGGTCACCCGCTTCGCGGGCTTCAACTGGCGCATCAACATCGCCCTGCTCTCGGCCTTCGCGGCCAAGGAAAACAGCGCCGCCACCCTGGGCGCCATCTACGGAATCGACGGCGACGAGCAATCCGTCCAGGAAAAGATGAAAACCGGCGAAACCGGCTTCACCGCCCTGCACGCCCTGGCGCTCATGCTCTTCATGGCCCTCTACCCGCCCTGCATTCCGACCTCGGTCATGGTCCGCATGCAGTCCAATTCCACCGGCTGGATGCTTTTCTCCATCGGCTACCAGACCCTGCTCGGCCTGTTCATATCCACCCTGGTCTTCAGCGGAGGCTCGCTGCTCGGCCTCACCGGCTGGCAAACCATGTGGGTCTTCTACGGCCTGTGCATCGCCGCCACGCTGCTCATGGCCCTGGTGCCCGAGACGGCCGGCCGACGGAGCTTCCGATTCAACAACCCCATAGCCGCGACATGCAAAGGAGGAATCATTCGATGAAGAAATTGTTGGCGGGAGCGGCCCTGATGGCCTTGCTCCTGATGACGTCCCAGGCCCACGCGCACAGCGCCTTGTGCGACTGCTTCGACAACGGCGACGGAACCATCACCTGCCAGGGCGGCTTCTCCGACGGCTCTTCGGCCGCTGGCGTGAAGATGAGCGTGCTGGACGGGTCGGGCAAGGCCATCCTGGACGGCAAGATGAACAAGGACAGCGAGTTCACCTTCAAGAAACCCGCCGCGCCCTACAAGGTCAAATTCGACGCGGGCGAAGGCCACAGCGTGGAAATCGACGGAGCCAAGATCGTGCAGTAGCCGGATGGGCCGCCACGCGGTCCGCGTTCCTGGACATCATCCCAACCACAGCACAACGGAGCATGAAATGAAACACGCTTTCGGCGCCCTTTGCGCCGCCCTGGCCCTTCTGGTCATGTCCCTGCCCGCGCGGGCCCACTTCATGATGGTCTACACCCCGGACACGGCCATGGAAAAGGTCGAGAAGGACCTGGAGTTCCGCATGGTCTTCACCCACCCGGCCGAGGCCGGGCACACCATGGACATGGGCGGGGTGCAGGACTTCTACGCCGTCTACAAGCGCGGCGACGGCAAGGCGGAAAAAATCGACCTCAAGGGTCTGGTCAAGGAGATCACCTGGAAGAACCCGGAGTCGTCCAACAAGGCCTTCTCCGCCCTCGTGCCCAGGAAGAACGTGCGCTCCATGGGCGACTACGCCTTCGTCCTCGTTCCCGGCTACTACTACGAGAAGGAAGAGGACGTGTACATGCAGCAGATCACCAAGCTCATGGTCAACGTCGGCGGCATCCCCGGCAACTGGAACGAGCCCCTGGGCCTGCCGTGCGAAATCCTGCCCCTGGCCAAGCCCTACGGCCTGTGGACCGGCAACGTCTTCATCGGCCAGGTGCTCTCCGAGGGCAAACCCGTTCCCGGAGCCGAGATCGAGGTGGAGTACATGAGCCATATGCCGAATATGGCGAACAACTCCATGCCCGCCAAGTCCTCCGTCGAGTATCCCAACGGCGTGCTGGTGACCCAGACCATCGTGGCCGACGCCCAGGGCTACTTCACCTACGGCGTTCCCAAGGCCGGCTGGTGGGGCTTCGCGGCCCTCGGCGTGGGCCCGGCCAAAAAGCATGACGGCAAGGAACTCTCCCAGGACGCCGTGATCTGGGTCCAGGCCGTGGACATGAAGTAAGCCTCCCGCCCCCTAGGGCGCCTCCTGAACGGCGGGGCGGGGGTTGATTACCCCGCCGCGCCGCGCAATAGCCCCTCCCTTCCCCTACCATTCGTTCCTGAAGGGG